>DATLWH010000050.1:0-6502 GCA_035576505.1 Thermoanaerobaculia bacterium
ATCATCTCCACGCCCTTCGGCAGGTTGACGACGCCGGTCACATCCGTGGTGCGGAAGTAGAACTGGGGACGGTAGCCGTTGAAGAACGGCGTGTGGCGGCCACCCTCGTCCTTGGAGAGGACGTAGATCTCGGCCTTGGCCTTCTTGTGCGGCTTGATGGACTTCGGGGCGGCGATAACCTGGCCGCGCTCGATGCCTTCCTTTTCAATACCGCGGAGGAGGATACCGACGTTGTCGCCCGCCTGACCCTGATCGAGGAGCTTGCGGAACATCTCGACGCCCGTAACGACCTTCTTGATGGTCGGACGGATACCGACGATCTCGATCTCCTCACCAACCTTGACGATGCCGCGCTCGATGCGGCCAGTCACGACCGTGCCGCGGCCGGAGATCGAGAAGATGTCTTCGACCGGCATCAGGAACGGCTTGTCGATGACGCGCTCCGGGATCGGGATGTAGCTGTCGACCGCGTCCATCAGCTCCATGACCTTCTTGCCCCACTCGCTGTTGGGGTCGCCGCTCTCCAGAGCCTTGAGAGCCGAGACACGGATGATGGGGATCTCGTCGCCGGGGAAGTCGTACGAGCTCAGGAGCTCGCGGACCTCGAGGTCGACGAGGTCGAGCAACTCCGGATCGTCGACCATGTCGACCTTGTTCAGGGCGACGACGATGTACGGCACGCCGACCTGGCGGGCCAGCAGGATGTGCTCACGCGTCTGCGGCATCGGGCCGTCAGCGGCGGAGACGACCAGGATCGCGCCGTCCATCTGCGCGGCCCCGGTGATCATGTTCTTGACGTAGTCAGCATGGCCCGGGCAGTCGACGTGCGCGTAGTGGCGCTTCTCGGTCGAGTACTCGACGTGCGCGGTGGCGATGGTGATACCCCGCTCGCGCTCTTCCGGAGCCTTGTCGATCTGATCGAAGGCAACGTATGTGGCCGTGCCCTTCGATGCCAGGATCTTGGTGATTGCCGCCGTAAGCGTCGTCTTGCCGTGGTCGACGTGACCGATCGTGCCGACGTTCACATGAGGCTTACTGCGATCGAATTTCTCTTTTGCCATCGTGAAATCTCCTGATTCGTTTTCTCTTGCTCGACATTGGCCGGACTTCGATTCCGGCGCGTCGAAAGGGTCAGATTCGTTGTGTCGTTCCCGCCGCCTTGGCGATGACTTCCTCGGACACGCTCTTCGGCGCAGGCTCGTAGGCCAGGAACTGCATCGTGTAGCTGGCACGCCCCTGCGACATCGAGCGCACCTGTGTGGCATAGCCGAACATCTCGGACAGGGGAACGTGTGCCTTGATGACCTTCGCCCCGGCCCGCTCTTCCATCGCCTGGATCTTGCCGCGGCGGCGGGAGAGATCACCCATCACGTCGCCGGCGTAATCTTCCGGCGTCACCACTTCGACGTCCATGATCGGTTCGAGAAGAATCGGGTGGGCCCGCTTCGCGCCTTCCTGGAAGGCCATCGAGCCGGCGATCTTGAAGGCCATTTCGCTCGAGTCGACGTCGTGGTACGAACCGTCGTACAGGATGGCCCGTACGCCGGTGATCGGGTAACCGGCCAGGATGCCGCGCTCGAGCGCTTCCTTGATGCCCTGTTCGACCGGCTTGATGAACTCCCTCGGCACGGACCCGCCGACGATCTCGTTGACGAACTCGAATCCGCCCTCGGGGATCGGCTCGAAGCGCATCTTGACGTGGCCGTACTGGCCCTTGCCGCCCGACTGCCGGACGAACTTGCCCTCGGCCTCGGACTTGCGCGTGATGGCCTCGCGGTACGCCACCTGCGGTTTGCCGACGTTGGCGGCCACGCCAAACTCGCGCACCATCCGGTCGACGATGATCTCGAGGTGCAGCTCTCCCATCCCACGGATGATGGTCTGGTTCGTTTCCGGGTCGGTGTGTACTTTGAACGTCGGGTCTTCCTGCATGAGCTTCGCGAGCGCGACGCCCATCTTTTCCTGATCGACTTTCGTCTTCGGCTCGATGGCTACGGCGATGACAGGCTCAGGGAACGTCATCGTCTCGAGGACGATCGGCTTCTCCCGGTTGCAGATCGTGTCTCCGGTCGTAACGCTGCGGAGACCGACGGCGGCGCCGATGTCGCCCGCCCACACTTCCTTGATCTCCTCGCGCTTGTTCGCATGCATCTGCAGCAGGCGGCCGATGCGCTCGGAGTTGCCCTTCGTCGTGTTGAGCACGGACGTGCCCGACTCGACGTGGCCGGAGTAGACCCGGAAGAAGGCCAGCTGGCCGACGAACGGGTCGGTCATGATCTTGAAGATGAGCGCGGCGAACGGCTCGTCGTCCGACGCCCGGCGCTCGGTGAACGACTCATCGTCCGGATCGATCCCCTTGACCGGCGGGATGTCGACCGGCGACGGGAGATAGTCGACGACCGAATCGAGCAGAGGCTGCACGCCTTTGTTCTTGAAGGCCGATCCGCAGAGGACCGGCGTGATCTTCTGGGCGATGGTCGCTTCGCGGAGGGCGGCCTTCAGCTCGGCGAGCTCGATCGCTTCCCCGTTCATCCACTTTGCCAGCAATTCGTCGTGCTGTTCGGCGATGGACTCAACGAGCTTCTCGCGAAGATGATCAGCCTCTTCGCGGTACTCGGCAGGGATCTCCTCGGTCTCGTACTTCGCGCCGAGGGCCTCGTCGTTGAAGATGAGCGCCTTCATCTGCACGAGGTCGATGACGCCGCGGAACTTGTCCTCCGCTCCCATGGGAAGCTGAAGAGGAACCGCATTCTTGCCGAGCTTGCTGCGGATCTGATTCACGACGGCGGTGAAGTTCGCGCCGATGCGGTCCATTTTGTTGATGAAGGCGATGCGCGGCACGCCGTACTTGTCGGCCTGGCGCCACACGGTCTCCGACTGCGGCTCGACGCCGCCGACGGCACAGAAGACGCCGACCGCGCCGTCGAGAACGCGCAGCGAACGCTCCACCTCGACCGTGAAGTCGACGTGGCCGGGAGTATCGATGATGTTGACGCGGTATTCGCCCCAGAAGGCGGTCGTGGCAGCGGAGGTGATGGTGATGCCGCGCTCCTGCTCCTGAACCATCCAGTCCATCGTGGCGGTGCCATCGTGCACTTCCCCGATCTTGTGGGTGCGGCCGGTGTAATACAGGATCCGCTCCGTCGTCGTGGTTTTACCCGCGTCGATGTGGGCCATGATCCCGATGTTTCG
This sequence comes from Thermoanaerobaculia bacterium, assembly GCA_035576505.1. Lineage (GTDB taxonomy): Bacteria > Acidobacteriota > Thermoanaerobaculia > Gp7-AA8 > Gp7-AA8 > JADGNZ01. The sequence goes on from DATLWH010000050.1 coordinate 3,193, forward strand.
CGTTTTTTCGAGTGGTACCTGACGTGGCATGACTTACCTTTTCCGCGCGACGACAACAGACGCTCGGCGAGGGCTTGCCGCCGCCGGGCGTTCCGTGAAACCTCGATTGTTGTTTTCCCGTTGCTCGGTCCGGAACCGCAGAACCCGTTCTGTGTTATCCGGTCGAGACGGAGCTACGGAAATCTCGATGGTTGACGCTATGAAACCGTTAGAACCCTGGGGACCTGAAAAAAATTACCAGCGGTAGTGCGCGAACGCCTTGTTCGCTTCCGCCATCTTGTGCGTGTCTTCTTTCTTCTTGATGGCATTGCCGCGGTTGTTCGCGGCATCCATGATCTCGCCTGCCAGCTTGTCCTGCATGGTCTTCTCGCCGCGGCTGGCCGCGTAGGAGATGAGCCAGCGGATGGCCAGGGCGGTCCGGCGCGACGGACGGACCTCGATGGGAACCTGGTAGTTCGATCCGCCGACGCGGCGGCTCTTCACTTCCAGGGCCGGCTTGACGTTGTCGACCGCCTTCTTGAACAGCTTGATCGGATCGTCCTTGGCCCGGTCTTCGACCTTCTTCAGGGCGCTGTAAAACACCCGCTCCGCGACCGACTTCCTCCCCTGCGACATCAGGGAGTTGATGAACTTGGTCACGAGCTGGCTGTTGTAGACCGGATCCGGCAGGATCTCGCGTTTCGGAACTTCACGGCGTCTCGGCATGGTGGCTTAACCCTTCTTCGGCCGCTTGGCCCCGTATTTCGAGCGGCTCTGCATCCGCTTGGCGACACCGACGGTGTCGAGCGTGCCGCGGATGACGTGATAGCGAACACCCGGCAGGTCCTTCACACGACCGCCGCGGATGAGCACGATCGAGTGCTCCTGGAGGTTGTGTCCCACGCCGGGGATGTAGGTCGTCACTTCGATCCCGTTCGTCAGACGGACGCGCGCCACCTTGCGGAGCGCCGAGTTCGGCTTCTTCGGGGTCGAGGTGTAGACGCGCGTGCAAACGCCGCGCTTCTGGGGGCTCGACTGCAGCGCCGGTGACTTCGTCTTGTACGCGACCTTGTCGCGTCCTGCGCTGACAAGTTGGTTGATCGTTGGCATTCCTACCTATCCTTTTGAAGACACGTGGAGCGAGAGCAAGCTCCCGCTGGGGGAAAAACCCGCGCACTCTAAGCGCGGTGGCGGACTTTGTCAAGCCCCGCCGGCGCCCTAACGGGGGCCTGCAAAGGCTTATTCCTTTACCAGTTGACCCACGTTCCGGCGCCTTCCCGCTTCGCTTTTTCGAACAGAAACTCCGCCGAAGCAAGGTCTTCGACGGCCAGCCCGAGCGACTTGAAGAGCGTCACTTCCCCGGGTGATGTCCGGCCGGCCGCTTTGCCGATCAGAATGTCCCCGATCTCGGCACGGATGTGGTCTTCGCCGATGGCCCCTTCGCGCAGAGCGCCGAGGTAGTCGCCCGATTCATTCACCGTCGACTCCCGCCTGTCGATGAAGAGCGTGGCGGCCGCGACCGTGGCACCGTCGAGCTCGCGGGCCGCTGCGATGCTCGATCCGACGGCGTTGATGTGAACCCCGTCAGCGATCCACTCGCGCTTGATCACGGGCTCGCGCGAGCTCGTGGAAGTCACGATGATGTCGGCCCCCCGCACGGCCTCTTCGACCGACTCGACCACGCGCACACCCTCCCCGGCCAGCGCGTCGGCCTTCGCCCGCGTACGGCTGACGATGCGGACATCGTCAATGTTGCGGACGAGCGGGATCGCCTCCAGATGCGTCTTCGCCTGCACGCCCGCTCCGATGATGGCCAGCGTTCGGGCGTTCTCGCGGGCCAGGAGGCGCGTGGCCACCGCCGAAACCGCGGCGGTCCTGATGGCGGTGATCGCGGAGGCGTTCATGACCGCCAGCAACTGCCCGGTCTCGCCGCTGTGCAGGAGCACCGCGCCGAGGTGCGTGTCGAGACCTCGAGCCGGATTGCCGGGGAAGACGCAGACTTCCTTCAGCGCGTAGAGTGGGACCTGACCCCCTCGGAAAGCAGGCATCAGGCCGAGGAGGCCATTCGCACCCGGCGCGCGGATCGCTTGCCGCAGCGGGTTGTGGACCTCTCCGCGCGCGAGCGACGCCAGCGCCTCTTCCATCACTCCGATGCACTCCCGCATCGTGAGGAGATGTTCGACCTCGTGTTCGTTGAGAATGAGAATCTTCGTCGTCATCGTGTCGGAGCGTACAACCAATACTGCTCATCCGTCTTCTCAAACGGCTGCGGGGTCACGTGCAGCAGCCGGAAGCCGTGAGCAGGTGGGTCGGGCATCTCCACGTTGAAGAGCAGCAGCCAGGGCTGGCCTCGGAACTGCTGGATTGATCGCTGTTCGGCGGCAGGATAGGTGACATTCAGCGCCCGCTCGAGGGCGCTGTCCCACTTCATATACGTGCCGTAATCGCCGAGGCCGGCGTACCAGAATCGGGTGCCGGGTAGCCACGGCAGCAACGCTTCCGCCTGGGTGAGGTTGTGTGCGGCGATCGGTAGACGCTCAAGACTCTGCTCGTGGATGAACGAGGCCATGTCGGACGCCCCGGAGAACGGCCGTTGCACATCGAGAACCGCGTAGCGGACCGCCACGCCGGTCGAGACGAGCAGAGCGAGATTCAGCAGAAGAGCCGCCGGCGCCTCCCATCGTTTGTCGATACCGCCGGCACCGATCCAGATCGCCACGAGGGTCAGCAGGAGAAAGAAGCCCGCGTGGCGCAGTCCGCCGAGCCAGACATAGGAGTAGACCACCAGAAGCGCGGCAAGCGGCAGCCAGAGCAACAGGACCGCCTCGCGCGCGCGGCGCAGCGCAAGCGTGACGAGCAGCAGCAGCATCAATCCGAAGACGAATCCCAACGCCGTCGGCAACGTCGGGAGAAAGGCGTTGCTGATGGACCAGGAGAAGGCATCGCGGTTGTAAACCCGCATGACCGCCTGACGGGCCGGATCCGGCGGGGTGCGGACCTGCACGTAGGCGAGCACGGCCGCCGCGAACATGATGGCCGACGCGGCAATGCGCCGCCGGTCGAAGCGCCCCTCCAGCACGAAGAGCGCGGCGAAGGTGCCGGCGATGAAGAATCCCTGCGCGTTGCAGTTGAAGAGGAGCAGCAGCACGAACGCGAAGGCCAGCGGCCGCTCGCGGCTGCGCTGATAGAGCACCGCGGCGGCGAACGTCAGGAGCACCGTGACTGCGTAACTGCGGACGATGACCGAGTACTCGTATGCGAAGTAGTACGAGGAGGCGATGAGCAACTTGGTAAGCCGAGAAAAGGGCGCGCGTGCCGCCATCAGCCCCAC
>DATLWH010000051.1:0-4964 GCA_035576505.1 Thermoanaerobaculia bacterium
TAGATTAGTGGATTCGCGGGTTGGGCCGCTGCTTCAAGCGATGGGACTCATCTCCGAGCCCACTGATCTACTAATCCACTAATCCACTCACCGAAAACACAACCGGCACGCGTCATACCCAGCAGCCAGCGCATCATCCGAGCTCATGAAGACGACGCGTGTCTCGTCGGCGAAGCGCTTGGCGGTGGCGCAACTGGCGCGATGGAATCGTTTCGTCTTGCCGGAGACGCTGGCGACGAGGATTTCCGCGTTGGAGGCAATGGCCTCGATGTTGTGCGCGATCTCGTCGGCAGCGGAGGCGATGTCGTCGATCACCAGATCGCTCACGACTTCGTCGACGATGCGGGCCACGTCGATGGCCTCCAGTCCCGGCGCCGGGGCACCTCTCTTCTCGTCGCGATGCTGGAGCTGATGGACGATCAGCTCCGCGACGTCGATGCGCAGCGGGACGAGCTGGAGTGTGGGGATGTCCTCCTCGACGAAGACGTACTTCGCCTCCTGCCAGGTGGAGAGCTCGGCGATCTCATCTTCGGTCTTCTCGCGCATGGCGTCGTGCAGCTGGTTCTCCGTCAGCGCGCCGAGGATGACCAGGATGCGACCGAGGGAGAGCTGCGTCTCGCGCTGGATCTCGATGGCCTTCTGCCGCTGCTCCTCGGTGATCAATCCGTTGCCGATCAGCCGCTGGGCCAGGAAGCGCGCCGGATCGTTCGAGGCGCAGGAGATGATCTTCCCCTTCTCGATGAAGAGCTCTTTCTCGCGGGAGCCGCTGGAAATGACCAGCCGGCCCGTCCGGAATTGCGACGCATGTTTGACGAGCAGCTCGGCCGGCGTGGCATCCCCGAGCGATTTCCACCTCCGCTGCGGCGGCATCGACGTCGAGACGATCTCGGATTCGGGCGCCGGCGGAGGCGGCACGAACGCCCGCGCCGCCCGCTCGTGGATGGCGCGCAACTCCTCTTCGGCCCGTTTCCGCCGCTCCAGCTCCTTGCGCAGGGCGTCGGTCATGATCTTCAGCTCGTCCATGGTCTGCTCGCCGGAGACGCGCAGTTGTTCGATGGCCGAGCGGAGCGCTTCCTCCGTCTTCTGCCGCTTGAGCACCTCCTCGCGCATCCCCGCGAGGACCTGCTTGGTCTCCTTTTGCGTCTCGGCGCTCCCGATGGGCGCGCGGATGACCTCGACGAAGCCTTTGATCGCGCCATCGACGCGCACCGGCGTGAGGCTCGTGCGCACCCAGAGGTGCCGGCCGTCTTTGGTGACGCGCCAGTCTTCGAGGTCGAGCCTTCCTGACTCGGCGGCCTCCTCGAGTTGTCCCGTCGATTTGCCGGCCCAGTGTTCCTGATCGCGATAGAGCATCCGGCGCGCGCGGCCGATGACCTCGTCGCGCCGGTAACCGAGGATCTTCTCCGCGCCGGCGTTCCAGCCGGCGATCAGACCCTTGTCGTCCGTACGGATGACGGCGAAGTCCGAAAGCTGATCGATCACGGCCAGAATGACCTGCTCCGTGTTGTGCAAGGACGGGCGGGCCTGCCCCTGCCCCGTGCGGCCGCGCTCGTCGACGACGTAGATGAGAAAAGGGGCGCCATCCTCGCTGCCGGTGATCGCGCACACCACCTCCACCTCCCGGTACTTCCCCTTCTTCTCGATGATCCGTTTCTCGATGCGGTAGCCGGGCGCGTCGCCGCCGATCATCCGCCGCATCAGCACGGCCTCGCGCTTGGCATCATCAGGATGCGTGAGGTCGGTGAAGGTCATCCGCGCCAACTGCTCGCGCGTATAGCCGGCCAGCTGGCGAAACCGCTCGTTGTACTGCAGCCAGGCGCCGTCGATGGAGACGAGGGCGATGCCGACCGGCGCATGGTCGAAGGCGTCGCGGAGCCGCGCCTCCCGGTGCGCGCTCGCCACCGCCGGCCCTCCGGGTTTGCGCACGAGCGAGATCATCTGATCGACGGTCGGCAGCTTGACCATGGGGAATTGTAGCCGCCTGGCGGCGGTGGAAAACCAGAAACCAGAAACCAGAAACTAGAAACTAGAAACCAGAAGGCAGAAGGTGCCCGAGCATTTTCTGGTTTCTGGTTTCTGGTTTCTGGTTTCTAGTTTCTGGTTTGCCGCGTTCACAGGTACTGCCGAATCGCCGCCTCGATCTGCGTACGCGGCACCGCTCCGACGACGCGTCCCTTTTCGACGCCGTCCTTGAACAGCACCAGCAGCGGGATGCTCATGGCCCGGTACGCCGCCGCCGTGCGCGGATTCTGATCGACGTTGAGCTTGGCGAAACGGACATCCGAGCGCGACGCCGCCATCTCCTCGATCACCGGCGCGATCATCCGGCATGGCCCGCACCAGGCCGCCCAGAAGTCGACCACGAACGCTCCGCTGCGGATTGTCTCCGCAAAGTTTGCGTCGGTCACCTCCAGCGGATGCCCGCCTGTGAGCGGCGTCTTGCACTTGCCGCAGACCGCCGCCTTGCCGGCGCCGGCAGCAGGCAACCGGTTGGCCTGCCCACAGTTCGGGCAGCGAACGATGTCCGTCATCGGCAGAGACTCCTGCGAAAAATGGGCCGCACTGGAAAACTAGAAACCAGAAACCAGAAACCAGAAAAGTTCGGGCACCTTCTGGTTTCTGGTTTCTGGTTTCTAGTTTTCTTCTGGTTTCTGGTTTCTAGTTTTCATTCCGGCAAACTGGGAGGAGGCGATCCGCGGTGGAACGCGACATCCGCGGCGTGCTGCGAGTGGTGCACCGGAAGGCCGTTCTTCCAATCCATGTACGCCTGGTTCGCTTCCCGCAGGCAGATGCCGCACTCCTCGGCGTGATGCGTCTGAAAGCAGGTCAGGAGGCTGACGTGGCCTCGCTCCTCATGGCACTGGCAATAGCAGTACATCTTCGCCAGCCGGTCGGTGATCTGCGCCGCTTCCGCGTAAACCGTCACAGCGGCGGGGTTCGTGAGTTGCGCGGCGGCCAGAACCGGCGCATTCCGACCGGGGGGTGGCTCCGTCGACGGCGCCATCCCCGCCATCTCCGGCATCGGCGCCGATGACGAAGGCGGCGGTGGCGGCGTGGCGGCGGCTGTCTTGGACGTTTCCTGCCGGCTGCAGGCGGCGGCCAGGAGAATCAGGATGACGATGGATGGCAGGGGCCGGAGTTTCATGGCCCTTCGCAACGAATCGTCCCGGCGGTGTAATCCTTCACTGCTGAAGAGCGCGGTGAGAATGACGTCGGTCCCGGGCTTCCGGTGGTTCAATCAAGAAATGCAAGCTATGCCGCGCTTCCGCGTCATGAGAACGAAGCCATCCCTGGGAGCGCGGGCATCCTGCCCGCCGTCTGGCAGGATCTGACGTGGATCCACGCCTGTCTACGCACCGCCGCCCCTGCTCCCGGTTTCTGCCGCAGGTCTCGCGAGACCGGCGGGTGAGACGCCCGCGGTCCCAGGGAGGTCCGCACCTCGGAACCGGATGGTCCGTACTGTGGGATTGGCGGTCCGCACATAGGGCCTAATAGTCCCCACCACGAGACCGCACCGTCCGCATAGTGGGCCCGATAGTCCGTATGTGGGGACTGGATGGTCCGCGTTGCGGACTATATGGTCCGCACCTCAGGACTAGATGATCATCATGCGGGACCCTCGGTCCATATCAAGGGACCGATCGGTCCGCATCATTGTCCTGACCGTCTGCACCTCGGGACTGACAAGCCCGCATAGCGGAACTGGTGGTCCGCACTCCGGGACTGAAGGGTCCGCATTGCGGACCGTCAATCCGTATCTGCGGACTCAACGATCCATGCAATGGACCAAACGGTCCGCACTACTGGCTGAAGAGCGCAACATCCTGAACCGGACAGTCCGCATGGTCGATCACGCCTTGACTCCGCCCCCGCAGCCCGCTCTTACCCCGGTCCATGCGCTCGCTGTAACGTCCGGCCCTGTCCGTTCGTACTCCTTAGGGGAGAACGATATGAATACCAATGAGAAAAATGCCAATCCGTCTGTCGCCGTGGGCCTCCCGCAGCCGGCCCCGGCACCAACACCCGAGGCAGTGGTCGATCAGTTGCGCGCCGTGCAGATCGGCGAAGTGGCGCCGCTGACGGCCAGCGAGCGCAGAAAGCTGCGCCGCCGCACCGTCACCTCAAATCCGGTTCTGCAGGCGCAGATCAACGTCATCGGTGCGCATGACCTCATCGAGCAAGCGGTCGGCCAGCCGGCCGACGATGTGCGTCAGATGTACGACGAGTCCAATCGCTGGACAGCGGTGGAGGATGAGCTCCGGAGAATGCTGAGCGGCGTCGTCGGCGCGAACATCATCCGCCGCCAGCGCATCTCGCTCATCGCCGGGCGGGGGTACGGGATCGCCTTGCAACTGGCCCGCGATCCCGCCAACGCCATCCTCGTCCCGCACGTGCAGGAGATCAGACGCCTCAAGAGCTTCAGCCGCCGCAAAAAGGCGTCGCAGGCTCCCGGGGCGCCGGCGTCTCCGGCACCGGGCACACCGGAGCCGCAGGATCCCGGGACGCCGAAGACGTAGGGTGCGATCGAAAAGGCTTATCCGCAGATGCACGCAGATGTACGCAGATAAAACTGCTTTCCATCTGCGGTCATCTGCGTCATCTGCGGATGACCTGTTCATCGAAATCAGATGCGCCGTGTTGTAATCGGCGCGTGATCCGAACGGCAACACGAGCCGATCTTCCTCGCATCGCCGCGCTGTTCGCCAGGGCGAACGACGCGCCGTATGACCTCGTCCGCGTGGCCGAGGAGAAGTGCTTTGGGGCGGGGGTGAGTGGGGATGCGGACGTGCGCGTGTATGGCGACTTCGCAGGGGTCTCCGTCACCTGTGGCAAGGCGCTGCGCATTCTGGCTGTCGATCGGGAGCAGCGGCGGCGCGGTATTGGGAGTGAGTTGCTCGGTGATGCGGAATCGCGCGGGGTATCGATCGTGGCGGCGGAGGCGGGGAACTACTTCACGCCGGGGG
>DATLWH010000052.1:0-2041 GCA_035576505.1 Thermoanaerobaculia bacterium
TGCCGAGGCGGTGTTGTAGTTGAAGTTTGCGCGGAAGACGACCGCGGTCGTGCCGGCATATTCGATCTGTTCGTCGGGCTGCGGGAACTGGCCGTTGCCGGTCGGGTCTCCACCGCGGTTGTAATCGAAGCCGGCCATGCGCAGGTCCGACACCAGCTTGTCGAAGCCGATGCGGGTGCTCTGCTGCATATCGGCCGACTCGGTGCCCGCCTTGAAGACGCGGTTGCTCCGGTCGTAGACCGTGAGGGCCGCGATCATGATGATGGCGAAGATTGCCGTGGTGACGAGGATTTCGGCGAGCGTGAATCCCCGTTGCTGGTGACGCGCTGTGCGGTGCATGGCCTGCTCCCTTACTGCCGGTTCACTTTGGTGGTGTCGAAGAAGGCGTAGCGGCGATGGTTCTTGCCCTCCTCCCACGAGACGTAGACGCGGACCCGGACGAACTGGGCGGTGGTGAATGGTTTGGCGTTGTCCGTCGGGCTGCGCGGACGGAAGACCAGTCCGATCGTGGGGTTGGTCAGCTTGCTGTTGGTGTTGGACTGCGGAACCACCGTCCTCAGCCACTTCGCCATGTATAAGTTCGGATCGTTTGTGCAGGTGATGGCGTAGGGCGTAGTCGTGGCCACGGTGCAGGCGCTGGAGTCACGGCCGACGCTGTTGTTGAAGGTGATCTGTCCGCCGGAGGCATCGGCCACGCCCTGCAATGTGGTCGTTCCGAGCGCTGTGGAATCATCAATCTTGAAGTTGGTTCCCAGATCCTGCGCCGTCATCGTGGAGAGGTCTTCCATGATCTGGGTTCCCGAGGCGGCCGCCACGGTCATCTGCTTCCCGCTGTAGACGTTCCTCCGTCCCATGTAGAAGAGCGTGACGACGGTGAGCAGGACGACGCTGGTGATGGCCATGGCGATCAGGACTTCGACCAGGCTGTAGCCGCGCTGACGTGGTTTCATCACTGTTCCATCCTCAATGCGCATAGACGCGTCCACTCGGTGAGACATCGACGCTGTACGTCTGTTTCGGCACCTTGGCATCAGTCTTCAGGATGACGGATGCCGTCGTGGCCCCGGTGGGCATGCCCACGCGGCCGTCGGGATAGAAGACCATGCTGTAGACGCCGGCGCTCGAGTCGAAAGTCTGGCCGGTCTTCGGGAAGTAGACGATGTCATCGAGGCGCCGCGTGTAACCCTTGATGAGCGCTTTTTTTGTGAGGTCAGACTGCGTGAGCTGCGTCCACGTCGTCGAGTTGTACGTACTGTTACCCTGCCAGAAGTCGTAGGCGCGTGATGCCGGCGTGCTCACGGTGTCCGGCGTGAACGTGATCTTGGTCTGCACTCCCTGCACGATCGCCAGTTGCCGCATCGTCCGCACGTCGGAGGTGAAGTTCCCCATGGAGGTTTTCACCTTGTTCGACTTGAAGTAGGTGACGAAGCTCGGAACGGTCACCAGTCCGAGAATCCCGATGATCGCCACGACGGTGAGCATTTCGACGAGTGAGAAGCCTGCCTGACGGGATTTCGGCGTGCGCATTGGCGCCTCCCTTGTGCGAGCCGGGTGCCACGCACTCGAATCTCGCGTAAGCTGCTGATGAATATCTACTTCTTCGATTTCCTGGGTCGCGCCGGCGAACCGCTGCAAGCGCGATGTTGATACATAAAGTAACAGATCAGACGCCGGCGGCGCTCGCCTGCTCGCCGAACTCGATCGTCGCCACCGCCCCTTTCCCGACTTCTCCCGTCAGGCGCAGCGTTCCCCCGTGGAGCAGCACGATCTTCTTCGCCAGCGGCAGCCCCATGCCGAAGCCGTTCGGTTTGTTCGACTGGAACGGCAGAAAAAAGCGTGGCCCGTCGGCCGGGTTGAAGCCGACGCCGGTGTCGGCGATCGTCACGGATGGCAGCGGCTCATCGCGAAGGGTCACGGTGATCGATCCGCCGCCGTGCTGCCGCACGGCGTCTGCGGCATTGCGCAAGAGGTTCTCCAGCGCGCGGCTGAGGAGAACGCGGTCGCCTTCGATCACGGTGGGCGGCCCGTGCAGCGCCACGGC
>DATLWH010000053.1:0-2427 GCA_035576505.1 Thermoanaerobaculia bacterium
GCGTCCGGACTCATCCCGAAACATCCGGCACCGTCGCCGATGATCGCCTGGATCGCCGCCCTGCCCGTCTGGAAGAAGGGAATCATCGTCCTCTCGGCGATGACGATCGAAGAAGCGTTCTTCCGCGGCTGGCTTCAGAAGCGGATCGGCGTGCTGGCCTCGACCGCGCTCTTCGCCCTCGCGCACACCGGCCTGGGGCAGCCGTTTCTGCTGATCGGCGTCTCTCTGATCTCGCTGGTCATCGGCTTCACGTTTTACCGGACGAAGAACCTCATTCCCGGCATCATCGCCCACGGCATCTTCGACGCCGTCCAGCTCTTCGTCATCATCCCGGTGGTCTTCAAGATGTCCGGGATGGGCGCCCCGTAGTCTTCGCCAGACGGCAGCGGGCGATGAGGATCTGCAGGGGCAGCGACGTCACCTTCTTCGTGCACAGCTTCGGCGGAGGAGCGGGCGGAGGGGCCGGCACCCCACGCGGCGTGCTCGTCTGAAGAGCCGGGCGGCGCGCGCTGCTTTGGGTAAGCGCCGTCCGGCCCTGCAGATCGATCGCGGACTGGAGAACGAACGTGGAGAAAGCACGGATCACGGCGCGTTGGGGCTTCTCGGTGAGCTGACAGGCCATCACCGCGGGGAGTAGGGGGAGTAGGAAGAGGAGCGCCGCCGTTCGTCTCACACCAGCTAAGACGCCACCCACGCCAGAAGGTTCCTCACTCCCACGTAGACGTAACTCGCTTGTAACAAGGCAACCCTTGTTACACTGCAACCGATGACGGAGCCGGAGCGACTCTATCGAGCCTTGATCGTCGAGGACGATCCCGGCATCCGCAGGCTGGTGGAGAAGGTTCTGCAGCGGAAAGGCATCCAGGTCGATACCGCTCACGATGGCAAGGTGGCCATGGCCAAGATCGACGCCGGCCGCTATGACGTCATCCTCCTCGACCTCATGTTGCCGGAGGCCAACGGCTACGAGGTCATTGAGTTCGTGAAACGCAGCGGATCAGGCACGCCCGTGGCCGTCGTCTCCGCGGTCTCCCAGCAGGCCCTCACGAATCTCGATCTCGACGTGGTGAAGCTGGTGATCCCGAAACCGTTCGACGTCGACGAACTGACCACGGCAATCGCCGGCCTCTGCCGCACGCCGATCACCAGCGGCAACGTCTGAGATCACGACAGACGTGCGGATTCCGGGCAACCGTCAGCTTCGCACGTGCGCGAGCGGGTCGACGGTGTTGGCACGCCTGGCACCGACGCCGAGCTTCTCCATCTGCTCGAGAAGCAGCAGCACGTTCGGCACCTTGTCCGAGCGGACGGAGACGACGCTCAGGAACTTTCCGCTCTTCTTGATCTGCAACGTCGAACCGGCGATCTCCGCGTAGGCAAGCTCGCTGAGCGGTACCGGCTCCTTCTCTTTCCATTGCATCTCCCGCGCGGAAAGGCGGAGGGGCCCGAAGGCTGCGCCGGCGCCGGCGATCTCGCTGGCCACCCGCGCCCGAAACTGATCGTGGACTTTCCCGAGGATCGTGCCGATGGCGTCGTACGCCCCCTTGAAGGACGACGTCACCCACAGACTGGCGCCGTCCTGACCGACGAGTTGCAGGTAGAAGTTCGAGGTCGCTTTCCGCCCGCCCGCGGTGCGGTTGACGGCGGCCATGACCAGGATGCCGATCAACCCGGCATGCACGCCCGCGGCGTTGGAGTTGACGACGCGGTAGCGGTACTCCTTGAGGTTGTGCCACTCGATCTCTTTCATGCCGGTGATCGAGACGCGGCGCACTCCTTCGTCGTGAATCGTCAGCAGCGTCTTGCCGATGACCACCCAGAGGATGACGTCGATGGCGATGATCGCGGCGGCGATCCACGGTGCGGCGGCCGATTGCTCCTCGGCTCCGATGAGGTAGACCGTCGCCGCGCCACCGATTGCCAGCAGCGTGAGCAGGATACGGATGGTATACGACTGGCGATACGTCTCACGCGGTGGTGAGAGGATCATGACAGCCTCCTGAATCGTTGGTGGTTGGGGAAGGATAACGCTCCGGAGCGGTGGCGCGCAGCGGCGGTTGCGGTTTAGCGGCTTCGCGGTCAAGGAGTCCGCGCGGTAGGATGTTCGTCAGGCTCCGCCGGCCGAGCCTTGGGCAACCAGCGCTGCTGGCCGTGCCGGCCCGCTACAATTTCCAGTTCCATGCCCGACTCCACCCCCACCCGCCAGCGCATCGTGCTCATCGACGACAGCGCGAACGACCTGCAGGTGACGCGGCGCTTTCTGGAGCGGCGCGGCTTCGACGTCTCCGCTGCCACCTCGGGAGAGGAAGGGCTGGCGCTGGCGCAGGCCATCACTCCGGCCGCCTTCGTCATCGATTACCGGATGCCGGTGATGGATGGATTCGAGGTCACGCGGCGCATCAAGGCCGATCCCGTCCTTCAGACGAT
>DATLWH010000054.1:0-2438 GCA_035576505.1 Thermoanaerobaculia bacterium
CGCTTCCTCATGCCGCTGAACGTCCGCAAGATCCCCGGCGTCGGCAAGGCCACCGAGAAGATCCTGACGGAGATGGGCATCGCCACGGTCGGCGATCTGTACGGTTTCACGGTCGACCAGTTGGTAGCGCGCTTCGGCAAGTGGGGCACCCGGCTGTGGGAGCTGGCCCGCGGCATCGACGAATCTCCCGTGGTGCCGTCGCAGAAGCGCAAGTCGTGGTCGAGCGAGAACACCTTCCCGCGCGACATCACGATGGAAGAGGTGACCGCCTACATCCGCGACGAATCGCAGAAGCTCTGGAAGGCGCTCAGCGACAAGCAGATGGTCGGCCGCACCGTGACGGTGAAGCTGCGCACCGGCGATTTCAAGACCGCCACCCGCCGGCTGACTCCCGAAACGATCCCATCGAGCGGCGACGACCTCGCCCGCATCGGCACCGAGCTCCTCACCCGCTTCGACTTCCCCCCGCAAAGCCGCTATCGCCTTGCGGGAATCGGGGTGTCGAACTTTGTGGATGAAGAGGATGAGGAGGAGGCGCCGCAGCCGGAGCTGTTTGAAGGTGGGGAGTGAGGATTCGAGACGAGCGCGAAGGCGTGGACTGACAAATCAGCTTCGCACTCGGCGCCATACGCACGAATTTAAAGCCAACGGCCGGATGCCGCGATAGCGGCAACGAAGACGATAGCCAGGGGTGCGAGCGCTTTTTGCGAGCACCCCTGGTTCGGATGTCTATTGAGTCGTGCCGCGTCAGCGGCACTGGAAGGTCACTGGTACTCCACGAATTGCGTCCGAATCAATCGAAAGTATCGCGCTATCCCTTCCGTGATTCTGGTGCCGCTGACGCGGCACGATTTCTATAGACCTCGATACCAGGGGTTGCTCGCAAAAAACGCTCGCACCCCTGGCTATCCTCTTTGCGCCGCTATCGCGGCATGGCACACCGAATCTGAGCGTCGCACTCCCTATCCCCATCGCACTCATCCACTCTTCCACTACAATCCCGCCACTTTTGCTCACGAGGTGAAGATGAATCCCGTTCAACCCATCACAGTGGCGCAGTACGGCATTGGGCCGATCGGCGCGGAGATCGCGCGGCTGCTGCTCACGAAACCATGGCTGCGCGTCGTGGCCGCGGTCGACGTCGATCCGAACAAGATCGGCAAGGACCTCGGCGAGGTGATCGGTCTCGGCCGCGAGGTCGGCGTCAAAGTCACCCGTGAGCTGACCGGAAAGGCGGACGTGGTCTGCCACTCCACCGGCTCCCGCCTCCGCGACGTCTCCGGCCAGCTCAAGGACCTCCTCGAGCGCGGCTGTCACGTGGTCTCCACGTGCGAAGAATTGTCCTTCCCGCTCGACCAGCAGATCCGGGAGGAGTTGCAGCAGACCGCCCGCTCCAGAAACGTGACGCTCCTCGGCACGGGCGTCAACCCCGGCTTCGTGATGGACAAGCTGCCGCTCACCGTTACCTCGGTCTGCCAGCGCATCGATTCGGTCGAGATCATCCGCATCCAGAACGCATCCACGCGCAGAGAACCGCTGCAGCGCAAGGTGGGCGCGGGCATGACACCGCAAGAGTTCCGCGCCGCCGTCGAGGCCGGCAAGATCAAGCACATGGGTCTTCGCGAGTCGCTGATGATGGTCGGCAACGGCCTCGGCGCGGAGTTCGAGTCGGTGAGCGATGAGACGATCGAACCGATCATCGCCGAGCGCGAAGTCAAGACGCAGTATCTGACCTGCGCCGCCGGCCAGGTGGCCGGCGTGCACCAGACCATCTACGGGCGCGGCAAGATCAACGTGAGCCTGGAGCTGCGCATGTACGTCGGCGCCGAGGATGTCGCGGCCGACCGCGTGATCGTGCGGGGCGTGCCGGACGTCGAGATGGTGATCAAAGGCGGCGTCCACGGTGACCGCGCGACGGCGGCGATGGTGGTGAACTCGATCCCGCGCGTCGTCAGCGCCAGGCCGGGTGTGCTGACGATGGATGACATTCCGATCAGCTTTCGGTGAGGGAACACGCTGCTGTACGTAGGTCGGACTCTCCAGTCCGACCGGAGCTTGCGCGGTCGTTGACCACAGGCGCGTTCTCATTCACGGCCTCCGGAGACCCGGTCGGACTAGAGAGTCCGACCTACGTCTACTGCGCGATCCGATTCACGGCCTCCCAAGCGCCGGTCGGACTGGAGAGTCCGACCTACGTACCGACACCCCCCACCGCTACGACGAATGGTCGTACACGATCCGCCACCCTTCCGTCCGCCGGTGAAAGATCAGCGTGAAGCGGCCGTGCGGTGTGTCGGCGTCGCGCGTCAGCTTCCAGGCGCCGGTGACGACGACGTCGTCGTTGCCGAGGGGACGGAGATCGACGTCCGAGAAGAGCAGCGTTCCCATCTTGGCGCGGGAGTCGTACTTTGCCTTGTAGCGGTCGCGAACCTTGGTCC
>DATLWH010000055.1:0-2814 GCA_035576505.1 Thermoanaerobaculia bacterium
CGCTCGACGAACATACGGACCGTCTCGCGCGTCTCTTCATCGACCGGCAGCGCCAGCAGCTCGCGGCGCGAGAGGCGGCCCACCGTTTCACGCGACGCCGTATGTCCTTTGGCCACGAGCGTCTCGCCCGAGCGGAAATCGACCACATCGCGCTGCAGCTTCTTGTCGCTGAGCACGTCGCCGATGCGCTTGTTGCGCGCGTCGGTGATGATGCGGATCTCGTCCTGGATGTTGCGGTTCATCCGCTCGATCTCGCCCTCTTCGATCGACTTGGCGCGAAGGTCTTTCTCCACGCCCTTGCGCGAGAAGATCTTCACGTCGACGACGGTGCCTTCGATGCCCGGGGGCGTCTTGAGCGATGCGTCGCGGACGTCGCCGGCCTTCTCGCCGAAGATGGCCCGGAGCAGCTTCTCTTCAGGAGTGAGCTGCGTCTCGCCCTTCGGCGTGACTTTGCCGACGAGGATGTCGCCCTGCTTGACCGTCGCGCCGATGCGGACGATGCCTGACTCGTCGAGATCGCGCAGCGCCGACTCCGAAACGTTCGGGATGTCGCGCGTGATCTCTTCGGGACCGAGCTTCGTGTCGCGGGCTTCGATCTCGAACTCTTCGATGTGGATCGAGGTGTAGTAGTCGTCCTTGGCCAGCTTCTCCGAGACGAGGATGGCGTCCTCGAAGTTGTTGCCGCGCCACGGCATGAAGGCCACCAGGATGTTGCGGCCCAGGGCAAGCTCGCCGGCGTCGGTGCAGGGGCCGTCAGCGAGGACCTGGCCTTTGCGGACGCGCTGTCCTTCGCGGACGTTCGGCTTCTGCGTGATGCAGGTGTTCTGGTTCGAGCGCTTGAACTTGATGAGCTGATAGATGTCGGCGCCGAACTCTTTCGTCTCGCCGGTCTCGACGTCTTCGGCCTCGACACGGACGATGATGCGGTTGGAATCGACGAGATCGACGATGCCGGCGCGCTTACAGAGGACAACGGCGCCGGAGTCGCGCGCCACGATGTTCTCCATCCCTGTGCCGACGAGCGGCGCATCGGTACGGAGCAACGGAACGGACTGGCGCTGCATGTTGGCGCCCATCAAGGCGCGGTTGGCGTCGTCGTTCTCGAGGAACGGCACGAGCGAAGCGGCCACCGAAACGAGCTGTTTCGGCGAGACGTCGATGAAGTCGACCTTCTCTTTCTCGATGGAGACGAAGTCGCCGGACTGCCTGGCGATGACGCGGTCGTGAACGAGATTGCCTTCCTCGTCCATGACGACGTTCGCCTGCGCGATCGTGTAGCGCTCCTCATCCCACGCCGAGAGATAGAACGCGTACGGCTCGGCTTCGGCGAGCTGGAGCTGGCCTTTGCGCGACTTGGCCGCGGCGTTCTCTTTGGCGATGCGGTTGTTTTCTTTCTGCAGATCGCGCTTTTCGACGATCTGGCTGAGCGTGAACGTCGAGTCGCCGACTTTCACGATCCGGTAGTGATCGAGCACACGGCCGTCTTCGACCTTCTTGTACGGACTCTCGATGAACCCGTACTCGTTGATGCGGGCGTAGCACGCCAGCGACGAGATGAGGCCGATGTTCGGACCTTCCGGCGTCTCGATCGGACAGATGCGGCCGTAGTGCGTCGGGTGAACGTCGCGGACTTCGAACCCGGCGCGCTCGCGGGACAGACCACCCGGCCCGAGGGCGGAGAGGCGCCGCTTGTGCGTGACTTCCGAGAGCGGGTTCGTCTGATCCATGAACTGCGAGAGCTGCGAGGAACCGAAGAACTCCTTGATGGCCGCGATGACCGGCTTGGAGTTGATCAGGTCGTGCGGCATCGCCGAATCGATGTCCTGATGCACCGACATCTTCTCTTTGATGGCCCGCTCCATGCGCACCAGGCCGATGCGGAACTGGTTCTCCAGCAGCTCGCCGACCGCGCGAACACGCCGGTTGCCGAGGTTGTCGATATCGTCCACGCGGCCGACGTCCTTGCGCAGGCGGAGCAGATAGTTGATGACGACGAAGAAATCTTCGGCCGACATCGTCTTCTGCGTCACCGGCGAGTCGAGGTCGAGCTTGATGTTGAACTTGAAGCGGCCCACTCGCGAGAAGTCGTACTTGCGGGCATCGAAGAACATCCCCTCGAAGAGGGCCTTGGCCGACTCGAGGGTCGGAGGATCGCCCGGGCGCATGCGGCGATAGATCTCGATGATGGCTGCTTCGAACGATTTCGAGGTGTCCTTGCGGACCGTGTTGAGAAGGATGTCGGAAACGAGATCCCACTCGGGGAAGATGACGTCGACCGATGCCACGTCGTGGGCGCGAAGCACGTCCGCCCAGTCGGCCGGCAGGTTCTCGCTGGCTTCGAAGAGGACCTCGCCGGTGTTGACGTCGACGACGTCGGAGAGGAAGACGGCCTTGTCCATGGCCGCGAAATCGACTTTCGCCGACGCTTCGTTGTTCTTGGTCAGCGCATCGGCCATCTTCTGGTCGAGCTTCACGCCGGCGAAGACGGTGCGCACGGTGCGGCGTCCGCGGATGGAGTGGCGCTCCTTCGCTTCCTCCTGGTCGAGGACGCGGCGGTCGAACGAGAGGGTGACCTGGTCTCCCGTAATCCTGGCCTTGATCGGCGTGTAGAACTGGCGAAGGATCTCTTCGTCGGTGGTCAGGCCGAGGGCGCGCAGGAAGACCGAGCCGAGGAACTTGCGCTTCCGGTCGATGCGGACGTAGAGGATGTTCTTCTGGTCGTACTCGAACTCCACCCAGGAGCCGCGGTACGGGATGATCTTTGCCAGGAACGTGTGCGCCGATTCCTTGGTGAAGAAGACGCCCGGCGAGCGG
>DATLWH010000056.1:0-4135 GCA_035576505.1 Thermoanaerobaculia bacterium
GCTGAAGTTTATTGTTTTCATGAGTTTCCCGCGCCCGTTCATGAAACCAGTCCACTGTTCGGCAAGCTCTAACGCCCCCTCATCCGCCTTCGGCACCTTCTCCCCCCCGCTGAAAAACGCGGTGGGGAGAAGGACGCTCGACAAACACTGTGTACGCGATTGCACTCGATGGTGTAGCGCTCACGCGAAGCCCGCTTCACATCCGATTTCCATGCGCCGGCGCGCGCTGAAAAACGAGGTGCCGCCGCTCGCGGCGGCACCTCTCACATCTACAGCAGCTTCACGATCCTGTCGCTCAGGCCGCTGCCGTCGCCCAGAAGAACGGTGAGGTTCGACTTCTCGGCCACCTTCTCCAGAACCTCGAGCTCGCGCAGACGCATCAGCGTCGGGTTGGACTCGAGAATCTTGGCCGTGTTGGCCTGCATCCGCATCGCGGCCGTCTCTTCACGGCGCGTGATGAGGGCAGCCTCGGCGGCCTTCTTTGCCTCGGTGACACGGTTCATCAGATCCTTCATTTCACCCGGGAGAATCACGTCACGGATACCGACCGCCACGATCTCGATGCCGAGGGCCGCGGCACGCGGCCGTACCGCCTCGTCCAGCTCGCGAGAGAGAGCGTCGCGAGACACGAGCAGAGCATCCAGCTCGCGCGCGCCGACGATCTCACGAAGCGCGAGCTGCGCCGCGCGGTACAGCGCCTGCGGCGCACTGTCGACTTCCGCCACCGACTTCATGGCGTCGGCGATGCGGAAGCTGACCAGGGCGTTCAGACGCAGCGTGACCTTATCCGCCGTCATGATCTCCTGACCACTGATATCGAGTACCTGTTCCTTCAGATCGACCGGCACGACGCGCAGAACGGCCGCGCCGCGCCAGAATGCATACGTTCCCGACTGCAGCACGCCGTGCAGCGTTCCATCCCGGAAGACCACCGCCACCGTACCGGCCTGCACCGTCACCGCCTCGAGCTGCTTCAGTGAATCAGCCACAGACACGATCGCCGTCAGATCCGGATGCATGAACTGCACGGTGCGCGTACTGATAACCTCCACACGAACCTCGTGATCGGTACGCCACAGGACGTACATACCCGGCTTGACGACGGCATTGAAACGGCCGTCGATCCAGACCAGAGCCCGTTCGTTATCGTTGAGGTTCAGCACTACGCCGTCTTCGCCAATGAGCCCCGACCGGACGATCAGATCGATGTCCTTGTGCTCCAGCCACACCTTACGCGTACTGACCACCTCGAACCGCAGCTTGAGCAGCGGATCAATGCGCCAGTAAACGCCCGGCTGGAGGATGTCGATGAGGTCGCCCTCGCGAAAGAGCAGACCACGCTCGTGATTACGAACCTTGAGCTTGCGAATCATGGGGACCTCCTTTTCTTGTTTTCTCCGGCGAATCAGTTCGTACGCACCGCTCGCCGGCAGTCGTCTATGCCATTGTGAGAAAGAGGACGCTCGGAGACGGCAGACATCCGTTGCCACACGCATGCGGCGCGGAGCGTCGCGGTCGGCCGCCGCTATTCCGGCGTTCAGCGCCTCCCTGACTGATGAAGACGCGTCCCGTCGTTTCGCCGCGCGGCTTCCGCGCGCTGCAAGGCGCCGGAATCGTGCTGCCACAGCAACGCGCGGACTCCTCGTCATTGTGGCTGGTCGTAATGCTGCCGCCCCCGGGCGGGTTACTGCGAAAAGAGTGGTTTGCAGCCACTTGTCAGGACGGGAATCGAACCCGTGACACCAGGATCCTTGGTCCTGTGCTCTATCCTCTGAGCTACCTTTTGGTGCGGTAACCGACCCTTCGTTAGAACCCGTTCACGGAACGCACTTCACAAACGAGGTGTTGTGCGCCGCCGGCCCGGATTGGTTGTCGCCAGATACAAAAAGCCCCTTCGATCTCGCGACCGAAGGGGCTCTGATCAAAATTCGATCTATGGAGCACACTACGATCGCGCGAAACCTCCGTCACGCCTTTGCGCCGTGAGGCCGGTGAAGTAATGCTGTTTCATCGTGATCATAGGGTCGCGGATATTAAGCGGTCATTAGAGGCGTGTCAACACTTTTTTCATACCACCGCGGAATCAGCATCCCCGCCGTCAGGTCGTATGCGAAATGCACCACCATGATCGGCACGAGCGATTGCGCCAGCCACACGAGTGCGTGGCAGCCGAGGGCGATGACGAAAATCCCGGCCACGCTGCGCCATCCCTGCATCGCGTGCGCGAGGGCAAAACTGATCGATACGATGACGATCGTCACAACAGCCACCCCGACAATCCGTTGCAGCAATGCGGTCATCACGCCGCGGTAAATGATCTCCTCGGCCACGCCGGCCACGATGCAGACGAACACATACGGCACGAGCTCCCGCCTGTCGTGCGGCAGGATGTCGTAGAGCCTCCGTTTCGCCGCCGCATTGCGTCCTGGCCAGCGCACTTTCAACGTAACCACGGTCAGTACGTACAGCAACGACGCCACGCTCCAGGAGAGGAGCGGGCGCTCAGGCAGCGGCATGGCCAGAAAGCCGTGCGTCCACGCCGTCCACGCGCAAAGCGCCGCCAGAATCAATTGAAAGAGGATCGTCTGCTTGTAGAAGCGCACTCGCGCGATCGGCAGCGGACCGCTGCCGATCCTCCGCGCCGACCGGACGATGAGGATCGGAAGGAAGATGCCCGCGAACACCAGCAGCGCGTAGCCAAGCGGGTTGACGGAATCAGGGATCAGCGCGCGGATCATCGGTCACCAGCGGTGGCCGCAGTCGGCGCAGCGATACGGTGAGGCGACGAGGAAGAAGATACAGACGGCCAGGGCGAGATAGAACGTCATCACGAGCTGCTCGACGGCGACGCCGACGGCGAAGAGCAATGCCGCCGAGATTGCGAAGCCGAGGAGGCGGCGCGTGCGGCGGACGTCGGGGGAGCCGCAGTGCGGGCATTGCTCCGGATGGCGGATGGCCCGCTCGGCGCTGGCCGTCGTCCGCTCCGCGACGTCGAGTCCGGCGATCCGGTTCAGGATCCCCTCGGCGCGATCGACGTCGGCGGCGGCCACCTGCAGCTTCACCCCCATCGGCGAGACGTAAGGGGCGATCGACGTGACGTTCTCATCGCCGAGGAACGCCGGGACGCCTTCGTCCTCGAGGACCCCCTTGGCCAGATTCGCGTCCTGGGCGTTACGGAACGTCATCAGCGTTACGAGCGGCATGCGGCGCGGATTGTAGGCCGTTATCATCCCCGCCGTGTCCCGACGCTTCGACCGCTTCATCGACGACCTCTCACGCGTCGAGCTCTCGCCGCGCGCCTGCAACCAGTTCGCACGCATCGGAGACGACGCCGCGGGCAACGCCATCCGCCGCCGCAACCTGCGTCTGTATCTCGACGAGCTCGACGCCATCGGCCCGCGCCTGCTCCTAATCGGCGAGGCCGTCTCACACCGCGGAGGCCGTCTCACCGGCGTCCCCTTCGTGAGCGAGGCGGTGATGCTCGGCGGCGTCGAGCTGGCCAACGGAGCGCTCGCCCTCGGCGCCGGCCGCGGCTACCGCAAAGCCGATCCGTCAACCCGCCTCTCCACCGAGGCGAGTGCCACGATGGTCTGGGGAACGATCCGCAACATCGATCCCCTCCCCCTCCTCTGGAACGCCTTCCCCTTCCACCCTCACTCCGCCGGCACCCCCCTCTCGAACCGGACGCCGACGCCCGCCGAGCTGGAGATCGGCGCCAGCTTCGCCATCCGCCTCATTCGCCTCTTCGAGATCGACGAGGTCGTCGCCATCGGCAACCAGGCCTCATTCAGCCTGACGCGCCTCGGCGTCCCCCACGAGAAGGTGCGGCATCCGTCGCAGGGAGGGAAGAACAAGTTCGTAGCCGGGATGAAGCGATTGACCGGATGACGCCACGCGGCGGAGCGCTGGCGTCCTCGCCGGCTGGCTAGGCGCCGTCTCGGCGCCGCGAGGGCAACGATCGTTAACACCGGAAAGGGCGGTGGTTGATCACGATCGAGCCGCGTTCACCAGGCGGCAAGTACCTTACGACTACCCCCTCGGCGGCGAGACGCCGCCGAGCCAGCCGGAGAGGACGCCAGCGCTCCGGTGGCGAAAACAAATGCGCGGGCGCGCCTTCGGACGCGCCCGCGCGGGG
>DATLWH010000057.1:0-7102 GCA_035576505.1 Thermoanaerobaculia bacterium
GCACGTCGATCCGTTCTTCGGGGAGGGCGAACGGAGCGCCTCGCTGCCTGGCCACGAGGTGCGTCATCCGCGGGAGAGGCACATCGCGGAAGGTCTCGCGCCGGGGAGCGAGCGGCACGTCCACCGAGAGCCACGGCGGCCACGTTACGGGGGCGGCGCCATGTTCGCCGGCATGTCCGACAGCCTCGTGGAGCAGCACGGAGGCTGATCCGTTGTGCCAGACGATTGGCAACGAGCCGATGGTCACAGTCGGTTTTGATGCCGCAAGTGTGCGCAGCAACTCGTAGTCGTGGAGCGCTTCGTCCGGGGTCGTCACGACCGATACGCCGCCGATGGCGACGGTGATCGTCGTCTCGACGGCCTCGACGTCGTTCTCACGCGTGGCCCGCACGACCACGCGCACGCGCGCGCCGCGCAACGCGGCTACGGCCGGCCGTGCCGCGTCGATGCGCTCGTTGCAGGCGCGTACGAGATCTTCATCGCGGGCGTCCGTGGCCTCGATCGTCGGACCGTTCTGCCGCGCCTGGCCGTGTGTCAGGCGCGACTCCACGAGCGTGCCTTGCTGCCACAACTCGTCGCGGGAGGCGATGGAAAAGAGTTCCGGGAGTCTGGGATCCGACAGGCGATTCCCGGCCACCGGCGTCGGTTCCATCAGTTGAACAGGTAATCGACCTTTTTGGTCTTTGGGTCGAACGTCACCACGAGCTTGTGGTTCATGCCCGGTTCGAAGTTCCTGGCCCGCAGCGTGCGGTGTTCGTTGACTTCGAGCGATGGGATGACGACCCAGAAATCGAGGTCGGCACTCTTGGCGGGAAACTCCTTCGTCACGTTGACAGACTTGGGCTCGTGGCGATGCAGGAAGCGCGTTTCGGTGTAGAGGTTCTCGTGGGCCACGACGTCCGCCCCCGCGCGCACCATGATGTAGCCATCAGCCACCGAGGTATTCATCACGGTCGTCAGCGAGGCGGGGCCGCTGACGGGCTGTACGGGTGCCGGCGTCGAGGAGCGGGTCGTCGTGGCCGCGCTTCCCGTGCGCGGCGCTGCCGTCGTCGTCTGCGGCGGGCGCGATGGCACTTTCGTGGCCCGCGCCGCGGCGCGCTCGGTCTTGATGCGCTCGTCTTCCTGCTGCGCAAGCTTGAGGTATTGCACGGTCGCATCCGAGTTTGGGTTCAGATGGAAGGATTGCTCGAAGAGGGGGATGGCTTCGCCGAACTTTTTCTGGTTGTAGAGCGCAAGGCCCTCGTCAAACTTCTGCTGCGCTAGCATGAGTTGCTGCCGCCCGACCGCATCCTGTTGCAGGACCTGCGACAGTTTCTGAATCAGGGCGGTGATCGCGGGAGAGCGCGGTGCCAGTTTCAGTACCTGTTCGTAGCGGGTGTAGGCCTCATTGACCCGACCGGCCCGCAGAAGCCGGTTCCCCTCGTCGCGCAGTTTTCGCTGTTTCGCGGCAACGGCCTCGGCGCGCGTATCGACCACCGGTACGGAGACCTGCTTGGCGCGGAGCACGAGCATCGCCGCGACGAGCATGGCCAGCAGGACGCCGGCGATGGCCACAAACACGATCGGATCGATCCGCTGCTTCCAGATCGGGATGCCGCCCGCTGGTCTGGCCGGTTTGACCGGCTTCACCCCCGACGAGGGCACCGGTTGCCGTGCATTGGCGGGGTTTGGATTGGTATCCAGAGGCCGAGGCGCTTCCTCGGTCTTCACGGGACTCTCCGCCTCCGGGAATGGGATCTCCATGGTCGGCAGCTTGTCGTGATCGCCGCGGGTGACGACCGTGGCGTCGGCGAACATCGGCTCGGAGGAGCGAATGGGCCTCTCACCGCGCATCACCGTGCGCAGCGCGCCGGCCATGTCCCTTCCGCGTTGATACCGCTTGGCGGGATCTTTCTCGAGGCACTGCGCGACGACATCCGCGAACCCTTCCGGAATGGTGGGATTGATCTCGTGGAGCGGCTGAAAGGGCTCGTGCACGATCTTGTAGGAGATCGACGTCAGCGAATCGCCGCCGAACGGCTTGCGGTGCGTGAGGCATTCATAGAGGCAGATGCCGAGGGAGAAAATGTCGCTGCGTCCATCGACCGGCGTCCCCTTGATCTGCTCGGGCGCCATGTAGTTCGGCGTGCCCAGGAACTGCCCGGTCGTGGTCAGATTGGCCACACTCGATGTGATCTTGGCAATGCCGAAGTCGGTGATCTTGGCCCGGTTGCCGTCGAGGAGAATGATGTTGGCCGGTTTCACGTCACGGTGGACGATCCCTTTGGCGTGGGCGAAGTCGAGCCCTTCGGCGACCTGGGCGATGATGTCCGCGGCCTGCTCGAACGAGAGCGGACGTCCCTGCGCCAGCACCTCTTTGAGATTGGCCCCCTCGACGTACTCCATGGCGATGAAGGACATTCCGGAGGGCTCGTCCTGACCGATGTCGTGCACGGTGACGATCGAGGGGTGGTTGAGGATGCCGGCGGCCTGAGCCTCGCGGACGAAGCGTTGCTGGAACTCTTTGGTGTCTTCATCGTCGGCATGTGCCGAGGGGCGGATCGTCTTCAGGGCGACGAGCCGGCCGATGAGCGGGTCTTTGGCCAGGTAGACGATTCCCATCGCTCCCTTGCCGAGCTCGCGAACGATCTCATACCGGCCAAGCTTCACCTGGTTCCGCTCTCCCCCCGCGTCAGCTCCCGATTCGATGGGAGATGCGTGAGCCGCCAATGATAACCCCCTCAAACGTCAGCATGCTGACGCGCCACTTGCCTGGATGTCGGATTCCGATGGGGTGGCCGTATTTTAAATTATGATTCACCTCCTTTTGTGAAATCCCCAAGCGAGGACAGCCGACATGAAGGTTTATTCGGGTTCTGAGATCCGGAACGTGGCCGTGGTGGGTCACAACGACACCGGAAAAACTTCGATCGTTACCCAACTGCTGTTCAACGCCGGCGCCATCACGCGGCTGGGTAAGATCGAGGACGGGACGACCGTCACCGACTTCGATCAGGACGAGATCGACCGCAAACACTCCATTTCGACGGCCGTGGCGTTCGCGGAGTGGCAGAACACGAAAATCAATCTGATCGATACGCCCGGGTTCGGGATCTTCGTCATGGAAGCGCGCACGGCGCTGCGCGTCGTCGACGCGGCCGCCGTGGTGGTCAGCGGCGTCACCGGCGTCGAGGTGTCGACCGAGCGGGTCTGGAAATTCGCGGAGGAGTTCGAGCTCCCGAGGCTCGTCATCATCAACAAGATGGACCGCGAGCGCGCCTCATTCACGCGCACCCTGGAAGCGCTGCAGAAGAAATTCGGCAAGAACGTCGTCCCCATCCAGCTCCCCATCGGCGAGGAAAAAGACTTTGCCGGCGTCATCGACCTGGTGTCGATGACGGCCTGGAAGTATGCCGCCGACGCCTCGGGCAAGTTCGAGAAGACCGCCATCCCGGAGAACCAGAAGAGCGAAGCCGACGACTGGCGCGCCCAACTGATCGAGAAAGTCGCCGAGGGCGACGACACGCTGATGGAGCGCTTCTTCGATCAGGGCGGCCTTTCGCAGGAAGAGCTGCTCGACGGCCTCAAGCGCGAGGTCGGACACCACCAGATCTTCCCCGTCGTTCTCGATTCGGCGGCGCGCAACATCGGAGGTCACGCCATCCTCGATGCCATCGTGGCGTTGCTGCCGCCGGCCGACGAATTGAAGACGATCGACGGCAAGAACAAGAGAGGAGAAGCCATCACCTTCGATCGCCGCGCCGAGGCCTTCCCTGCCGCGCTCGTATTCAAGACCTTCTCCGATCCCTTCTCCGGCCGTGTCTCGCTGTTCCGCGTCTACTCCGGCACGTTCCAGTCAGACCACACCTACTGGAACACCACGAAAGACCACGAGGAGCGGGTCGGCAAGCTGCAGCTCATCCAGGGCAAACAGCAGGTCCCGGTTTCGGAACTGAAGGCCGGTGACATCGGCGCGGTGGCGAAGCTGAAAGACGTTCACACCGGCGACACGCTGTCGACGACCCAGCACCACATCGTGCTCGAGCACATCCACTACCCGGAAGCAGCGATCTCGTTCGCCGTGGAGGCCAAGGCCCGCGGCGATGAAGACAAGCTCGGCGTCGCCATCGGCCGCATCATCGAAGAAGACCCCTCGATCAAGTTCGGCCGCGACGAGCAGACCAAAGAGTTCCTCATCTCCGGCCAGGGGCAGCTCCACGTCGAGATCGTCGTGTCGAAACTGAAGAAGAAGTACGGTGTCGATGTCATCCTCCACCCGCCCAAAGTCCCGTACCGCGAGACGATCACCAAGCCGGCCGACGCGCACGGACGCCACAAGAAGCAGTCAGGCGGGCATGGGCAGTTCGCCGATTGCAAGATCACGGTGGAGCCATTGCCGCGCGGAGCCGACTTCGAGTTCGTCGATGAGATCTTCGGCGGCTCGATCCCGCGGCAGTACATCCCTGCCGTTGAAAAGGGAATCCAGGACGCCCGGAAGAAGGGCTTCCTGGCCGGTTACCCCATGGTCGACTTCCGCGTACGTCTCAAGGATGGTCAGTACCACGACGTTGACTCCTCGGAGATGGCCTTCAAGATCGCCGGATCGCTGGCGTATCAGCAGGCCATGGAACAAGCCCGGGCCACGCTGCTCGAGCCGATCATGCACGTCGACATCACCGCCCCGGCCGAGTACATCGGCGACATCATGGGCGATCTCAATTCACGCCGTGGCCGCGTCGAAGGGGTCGACGCCGAGGGAGATGCGCAGACGGTGAAGGCACGCGTGCCGCTGGCCGAGATGCTCACCTACGGCTCGACGCTGCGGTCGATTACGCAGGGCCGCGGCAGCTTTCACATGGAGTCTTCGCACTACGAGGAAGTGCCGCGAAGCCTGCAGGAGAAGGTGATCGCCGAAGCGAAGCGCTTGCAGGCGGAGCATCAGGCGGCGCACTGAGATTGTCACGCGGAGACGCGCAGGGAGAACCGCGGTTTTTTTTTCGCGTCCCCGCGTGAACTATTTGGCTGCCCCGGAGGGGGGGAATTCGCTACCTCGTCACTCAAAAGGAAGAGGCGGATATAGCCACAAGCATGGGCCGGTTGAAAGTTCAGGGTAGGGAAAACCGTCCGCCACGACACACCCTAGCATAGCCTTTCAACCAGAGACGAACGACGAAGTAGAGGAGAAGCTGTGAAAACTGATCCGAAAAATGAGGAAGGCGCAAAGGGAAAAAGGGCCGCAAATAGCTCCCGCCCCACGCCCGCTGACCTGCCACCGCTTCGTCGCGTAACAGTCGCCGACGTTCAAAGCGTCGAGGCCCTAGTGCGCGCACGCCTTGCTGCGGCGAGCTAGTGGCCGGATGGCCGGTTTCCCCGAAGCAAGGCCCGGCGGATGCGGTTTTCGACTGGCTCGGCGGCCGGTTCGTTTGAGTCCGGCGGCGATCCGCCGGCATTCGCGAGGCTGACCGCCGCTGCTTTGCAGACGAAGAGCGGCCGGATGATCCGGCGCCGTGTGTCGAGGAGAAGCCCAATCAACAATGGAGGTACGTCGACCTCCTCGTCGTACCGTCCGGTCTTTTTCAGATAGACGACTTCGCCGTCCACGAGGCAGAAGTTGCCGAAGATCCTGGTGCGCTGGACGTCACCGAGTTTCCACTCGACGGCTTCGACCGCGCCGGGGATGTCCGCCAGCACAAGGAGATCCTCCTGGAATCCTGGCAGCAGGGGGTCTTCGAGGTCGAAGGTCCAGTCGTCCATAGGTACGCTCTCGCTCTTCTGTGGAACCGTTTTCGGCGATACGCCGCGGTGCTTCTCCTCTCCCCAAGGAACCTTGAGGATACACCTTCTGTTTGCCGTTCGCTAGGAATCCATTCGCCGTTCCTTGACCGTATATTCACCTTGCGTTGGGTTGCTTTTGGACGTATCATGTGACGATACTTAGGCGGAATTAAGGAGAGTGCATGCCGAAATCGTCTGCCCGTGGCGCGGTCAAAACCACCATTTCTCTACCCGAGGATGCTGTGACTGTCCTTCGTGAACTCTCAGAAGCGCGGAACGTGTCCTTCGCCGAGGTGGTTCGTCGCGCGCTGACGATGGACAAGTACCTCACCGACGCCCGTAGCGACGGATGCCGGATCCTTATCGAAGACCCGAAGAAGCTGATCAAGGAAATCGTCATCTTCTAGGCCGTGGCTATGGATATCCGCGACTATCTTGCCTTTCTCAATGATGACGCTCGCATCGGCCGCGGTGCCGCGATCGCACTCGCGGAGGCTGGTATCGCAGACCGGGAAACGGTCTTTCGAGAGCATCCGGAATGGCATCGGTCAGGTACGCTGCGCGCGCTTCTCACACGCGCTCATTACGCGCTCGACGCCGACGCGCGTTTCGCGCTCGAGCTCACTACGTTCGTGCTCGCGAAACTTCCCCACGTACACATCCCCGACACCCCGAAGTTCCTCCGGCCGCAGCTCGAGGGGACAGCGTGGAAGGAGCACGGCAACGCGCTCTACATGGCCGGAAACCGCCATGACGAAGCTCTTGAGGCCGCGGCCCGAGCCGCGGAGATTCTTTCATCCGAAACCGTCCTTGCCGTCGATCGAGGCACTGCTCTCGTGCTCGTGGCGCTCGTGGAAAGTGGGCAAGGCCGCTTTCGGGAAGCGGAAGCCGCCCTGGAGCAGAGCATCGCCATTTTCGCGGAGCATGGCGAGACGCGCCGTTACCTCGATGCCATTCAGACCCACGCCATCATCGCGTTGGCGCAGGAGGATGTACCGAGGGCCCGCGACTGGTACATCCGCGCCTATGAGGAAGCGGACCGTCTCGATGACGATCGTGAGCGCGCACGCATCATTCACAACCTCGGACATTGCGCGCTTCTGATGAACGACCTGGATACGGCGAACGAATACCTCTCGCGCGCGTTGAGCGAGATGACGCGGCTCCGTATGACCGGCGAGATCGAACGGGCGATTTCGAACATCGCCGGCCTGGAGCGCCAACGCGGCCATCTTGACAAGGCTGTCATCGCGCTTTGCGGCGCGTATCCGAAGCTTCTCGACCGCGGTCTCGTCCAGGACGCGGTCTCAGTCCTCCTCGACATCCACGACATCGTTTTCGAGATGAC
>DATLWH010000058.1:0-2899 GCA_035576505.1 Thermoanaerobaculia bacterium
CCGGCACCAGCGCGCGATCGCAACGCTACTCGCTGTCGTTGCGATAACTGCAGTCATCGCCTTCGGTATCTTGGGCTGGCTTCGCCTGCGCGCACATTTCGCTTCCGTCAGCATCTATGCACTACGCGTCCAGGTACTTGATCCGGACGGCCATCCCGTTGAAGGCGCCATAGTCCGAACGTCGGTGGGAAACGAGCCTCACAGGCTGCCCGATGGCTGGTGGGAAATCCAGATTCCCGCGGCGAAGGTAGCCACCGGCGGCTTAGCCTCGGTGTGGGTGGAGCATAAGGATTGGAGCGGAAGCAAGGCCGACGTCCACTTGGGCAATGATCCGAATCCGCGTCTGGAGGTGCGTCTCCACGAGCCACACAGTTGGATTCGTGGACGCGTGGTGGACACGCGTGACCGCGCGCTGCCCGACGTCCGCGTCTCCCTGCAGGACGGCACAGGCGAAACGGCACTGACCGACGCGGACGGCCGATTCGAGCTGAAGCTCGCCGTGCCAGCGGACAGGCGCATTCGCTTGCGCGCCGAGCGCCGGGACCTTCGCCCGGCCGACGAGTTCTGCTATTCGAGCCGCGATGGCTGCGCCATAATCATGGAGCGATGAGCCCGCGCTGGATCGTCTCTATCGCACTATTGTTTCTGGCCGCAAGCACCTCCGCGGCGGGGAAGCGGATTCTGCTGGTGGCGCGCGATCTGGTTCATCAGCCGGTCGACGGCCTGCGCTTTTCCTATAACGAGGTCAAGTCGAGGCCGACCAACCGCGCCGGTGCCACCGAGTTGGACCTGCCGTCCGAGCAACAGATCGGGCAGCAGATCAAGGTCGTTCTCGCTTCGCCGGCGCGGCGCGGAAGCGATTGGTTCGTGGTCAATCCACAGCTCAACATTCCGAGCGAGGGAGGCTCCGCCGAGGTGGTGGTCATGAGGAGGAGCGAGTTTCGGCGCTTCGCGGCGGCGGCGCGTGAGACGGCCAAAGTGGAGACGCTCCGCAGCTCGACCCTGCCGACCGACAATCACCGAGCGTCGATGATCGAAGTGGCCGCGAGATACGGCTTGAGCGCCGAGCAGTTGCAGTCGGCCATCCGCTCGTTCGCTGAAACCCAGGATCCTCGTGATCGTGGGATCGCGGCGTATCTGGAGGGCCGTTATGCAAACGCCGAGGAGCTTCTGGCGGAGTCTGTCGCGAAACAGCAAAGCGACCTGGTGGAGACGTTGCTGTATCTCGGTGCAACGCAGAACGCCCGGGGCGAGTATCGCGCTGCCGTCACGACTTTTCGCAAAGCGCTCGCCCTTCACCCGGACGACCCGAGCCTTCTGGGCTGGCTCGGCCTTTCGTTCTACGAGCTCGCCGACCTGGACGCGGCGGAGCCGCTCATGCGCCGTGCTCTTGACATCGACAGGGCTACACACGGTTCCAATGACCGGCGTGTGGCGCTGGATCTGAACCGGCTGGCGCTGCTGCTCCGCGCTCGTGATCGTCGCGAAGAGGCTGAAGCAATGATGCGCGACGCTCTGGCGGTCGCAGAGACGAGTCTCTCGCCGAGCGATTCGTTGGCTCTGGCTTGCCGGAGCAACTTAGCACTACTCCTCATCGATTCGGGCCACTTCGAAGAGGCCGAGCGCCTCATGCGTGGGATCGTTGCCGTCGACAACATCCTCGGCCCGGATGATCCCAACCGCGCGGTTGCGCTGAACAACCTGGCCGAAATCCTTATCGAGACGAATCGATCGTCCCAAGCCGAGCCACTTCTGCGCCAGGCGTTGACCATCGTGGAAAAAGCCGCCGGATCGGAGCATCCCGACACTGCCGTTGCCCTCAACAACCTGGCGCAATTGCTCCTCGACACCAATCGTCCGGCGGAAGCGGAGCCGCTGATGCGCCGCGCGTTGAAAATCGATGAACGTGCGTATGGACCGGCGCATCCGAGGGTGGCTATCGAGCTCAATAACCTGGCCCAACTGCTCCAGTACACGGCACATGTCGAGGAGGCCGAACTGCTCATGCGTCGTGGGCTGGCCATCCACGAGAAGGCCTTCGGCGCGCAGAACCCGAACGTTGGTACGGACCTGAACAATCTCGCGGCGCTGCTGGAGGCGACGAATCGCGCCGAGGAAGCGGAGCCACTGTTGCGCCGTGCGCTCCTCATCTTCGAGAGGAGCTTCGGTCCGGAGCATCCGAAGGCTGCTGCGGTGCTCGGCAATCTGGCGGAGCTCCTCATCACCATGGAGCGCCTCTCTGAGGCGGAACCGCTCCTGCGCAGGGCACTGGAGGTCACCGAGAGGAGACTGGGGCCCGATCATCCGAGTGTTGCCGGCGTTCTGGTCAATCTTTCCGTCCTGCTCGAAGAGACAAATCGAACCACCGAGGCCGAGGCTGCGAAACGTCGGGCACTGGCGATCTTCGAGAAGAGCTTCGGACCCGACGACCCGCGGGTGGCCACCGCCCTCGGCAACCTGGCGCAGTTGCTTCAGAACACGGGACGCGCAACCGAAGCCGAGCCGCTCATGCGCAGAGCCCTGGACATCGATGAGGCGAGCTTCGCGCCGGATCATCCAACGGTCGCCATTTCGCTCAACAATTACGCGCTCTTGTTACTTTACGAGGGACGCTTCGCGGAGGCCCAGCCGCTCATGCGTCGCGGCTTGAACATCCTCATCGACTTCTCGAGGCGCACAGGGCATCGGCACCCGAACCTGCAAACTGGTCTTCGCAACTATACGGTGCTCCTGCAGAAACTCGGGAAATCGGGCGCAGAGATCGACGCTGAGATCGAGGCTCTCGCCAGTCCGCTGAAGCCGTGAGGGTAGGGAAACGCCTGGCGAGCATGGCCACTTCGGGGATCATGTTGGTCATCGCGTACTCTGGAAGCACCAGTGTGGCTTATGACTGCGAACG
>DATLWH010000059.1:0-3071 GCA_035576505.1 Thermoanaerobaculia bacterium
CGAGGAGATCCAGCGCGTCCTGAACGTCTGGATTCCGCGCGGCGTGGAGATGTTCGGCAACGAGCGCGGCGGGGAGACCTCGATCGCTTTCGGATTCAAGGACCGCAACAACGGCACGGCGCAGAGCGAGTACTACAACGAGGTGCGCGAGGTTCTGGAGCTGGTGAACATCGCCGTCGTCCAGGCGAAGGTGAAAGACACGCCGGCCCCGGAGGCCCGCACGATCGTCCGCGAGGTGCAGGACACGCGCGAGACGGTCAGCGGCGTGGCTCCGGGGGATCTGCTCTTTGCGCCCGACATGAAGTTCTTCCGCTCCCGCGGCATGGAAGAGATCGCCTTCATGCCCTATGACATCGACGGCGAAATGATCGTCGAAAACAGCAAGCCGGTGAGCGGAGAGAAGTACGTCGAATACCTGAAGAAGAACCTTCCCGACTACTACGTGGCAAGCCGCGAGTTCGCCAAGTATCGCGAAGCACTCCTCGGCCGTGACGCTCCGCTGCCGGGGCGGAGCTACGGTTGGTAACGGACTTGTTTTCAAACTTGCAACTTGCGATTACTCACCGCTGGCGGCTACCCTTCGCCGCGCATGCTCCGTAAGCTCATCCCGTTTGCTCTCCTGTTGGCCCTCGGATGTGGCAAGTTGAAGGAGCCGACCGCTCCTGGCCTCGGGGGCGGCGATCCGATCGATCCGACGGCCACATTCACCCGCGTGCAGAACGAGATCTTCACGCCGACCTGCGCGGCCCTCGGCTGCCACGATCCGCTTGGCCGGCAACAGAGTCTCATCCTCTCTCCTGGCCGCGCCTACGGCATGACCGTCGGTGTGGCCAGCACCGAGAATGCGCAACTCCTGCGCGTCGTACCGAGCGACCCGACGAACTCGTACCTGTACCGCAAAATCACCGGCGCCGGAATCACCGGCGTTCAGATGCCGCAGGGCGGTCCGTATCTCACCACCGCGCAGATCAAGCTCGTGCGCGATTGGATCCGCCGAGGTGCACCCAATGACTAAGTTGAAGGCTGAAGGCAGAAGGCAGAAAGCAGAAGTGGGGACAACAAAGCGCGAAACGGCGCGAGATCGACGACAGAGAACCGGCGGACTTGCGCCCGCCTCCTTCTGCCTACTGCTTTCTGCCTTCTGCCTTCTGATGCTTTCTGCCTTCTGCCTTTCAGCGCAGGAGCAGCCACAACCGCCACAGCCCCAGCCGGACCAGTACACCCCCATCCGAACCGTGCCGCTCGGCGATGCGCTACTCTCGCTGCCGACTTCGCACATCCCGACCGAGGGAACGTGGGAGGTGAAGTTCACACACCGCTTCAATCAATCACTGGATCAAGGCAGCTTCAGCGACCGCGTTCATTCGCTGTACGGCCTCGACAGCAATGCGGACGTCGGCATCGGATTCTCGTACGTGGTGACGCGCGATCTGCAGGCGACGTTCATGCGCAGCAACGTCAGCGACGACATCGAGACGTCGCTCAAGTACGTCGTCGTGCAGCAGGCGCCGGCGATCCCCTTCTCTCTGGCCGTGCGCGGTGGGATGGACTGGCGGACGGAACGCGACATCGTCGACCGAACGTCGTTCTTCGGGCAGGCCGTCATCTCGCGGCAGTTCGGCGGCCGGGCCGAGCTGTTCGTGATCCCGACCTTCGCAACGAATGCGGGGCGCGCGGTGAACGGGACGACGTCGACGGCCCTGTTCAAACACGCGGTGAATGTGCCGCTGGGCGCCGCGGTGATGATCCGGCCGGGCCTCAGCGTGGTGGCAGAGCTGATTCCGAAGAACCGCGACCTGCCGTCAACGACGAAGAAGTCCGACTTCGCCTGGGCGCTGGGACTCAAGCGCGCCATCGGCGGGCATTACTTCGAGATCCTGGTGACGAACAGCAATGCCACGCACGTCGACCAGTACGTCACGTCGACGTATCAGGGCTCGCCGCTGAACAAGAGCGATTTTCATCTTGGTTTCAATATCGAGCGGCGCTTCGGCAGCCGCCGCCGCTGAGGCGAAGCAGCCGCGTCTCGCTGGCTGCCCAGGGCTCGAGGAGACGTGCCGCAACGAACGATCTGCAACGCGAACACGTTAGGGGATCTCGGTACCTTCGACAACCAGATCAGCGAGATCGATGTCGTCGCCCGGCTCACCAGGCTTCTCGTTCTTCCGCTGGGCTCGCTTTTCCGCTTTCAACTGCTGGCGCTCGCGCTTGGCTTGCTCGCGTTGCCGCTTGACGACTGAAACTTGTGGCCTTCCCATAAACCTCCACACAACGAAAAGGGCAGGATCGCTCCTGCCCTTTCGTCGATCACAGAATCGGCTACTTAGACGGCGACTACGTTTGCCGCCTGCAGACCTTTCGGTCCTTTGACGATGTCGAACTCGACCGCGGCTCCTTCGGGAAGCGACCGGAAGCCGGCGCCCTGGATTGCCGAGAAGTGGACGAATACGTCGTCACCGTTCTCGCTGGTGATGAATCCGAACCCTTTGGCGTCGTTGAACCACTTGACGTTACCTTGTGTTCTCATCTTTGAATCTCCTTTCTGTGCTGCCTTCGGAGATTCAAAACGGTGTTCTTCGTCTCAACTCGGCAAATCACGGATGCACAGGCCAACCGGGTGAGGTAGCAACCTATTCCGGTAACCGCTGCAATACGGAAACTGGCATCATGGCGACCCGTTTGCAGTTATTGATGCCGATGCGCTGCCCTGAGTGCAACACCCCGTACGAAGCCAACGCCGCGGCCTGTTCGCGTTGCGGCCTGCTGCTGCTGAATCTGGCCCCCCACCGCCGCTCGGAGGACCTTTCGACGAAGAAACGCCGCGCCGCCGACCAGATGGCGCCGTGCAAATTCTGCGGCAGCGAGATCCCGTTGAACGCCATCCGCTGCCGGCAGTGCTCGGAGATCGTGAACGACGATTTTTACCGCGAGCGTGCCCAGCGCACCCGCGCCCGGATCAACCACGCCAGTTGGGTGGCCTACATCTTCGGCCTCGGTGCGCTGCTGGTGTTCCGGCCGGTCGGCCTGGTCTCCATCGGCGCGGGCCTGCTTCTCTCGATCCTCTACTACGC
>DATLWH010000060.1:0-2191 GCA_035576505.1 Thermoanaerobaculia bacterium
AGCGTCGAAACAAAGGCCGGCAGAACCGTGCTCCACTACCGCCGCGAGTATCGCGTCGAGCGGTTTCGTGTTCCCAGGGCGGAGTTGACCGAATTGAATGGCGTCTTCACGGCCATCATGGCGGACGAACGGAGCAGCGCCGTGTTGAAGAAGCCCTAGGCCGGCACGGCCGGCGCGTTGGTTGCCCAAGGCTCGGCCTCCAGTGACGCAACAATCGTTCTACCGCGCAGGCTGCCAGGAGACTGCGCGGCAGACGTTCCATACGCTTCTGTTGGCGGAGCCCTGGGCAACCAACGCTGCCGGCCGTGCCGGCCGCAGAATACCGGCCCACCTACCCCTGTTCAACGCCTGTCCATGAGTGTCGATGCATCAGTCAGTAAACCTGTCCGCCGCGTGGGGATGATCTCCCTGGGCTGCCCGAAGAATCTCGTCGACAGCGAGATCATGCTCGGGCAGCTTCGCCAGGAGTCCGAGGTCGAGATCACGAATGACCTCGAAACGGCGGATGTGGTGATCGTCAACACCTGCGGCTTCATCGACGCGGCCAAGCAGGAATCGATCGACACCATCCTCGAGATCGCCGAACGGAAGGGGAGGGGAGTGCAGCGGCTGGTCGTGGCCGGTTGCATGGTCATGAAGTACCGGGCCGATCTGCAGCAGGCCATCCCCGAGATCGATGCTTTCGTCGGCCTCGATTCGCTCGAAGCGATCACGGCGGCCGTGACGGGACGGATCGACGACGCCGCGCCGGCGAAGCGCAAGATGTCGGTACGCCTTTACGAAGATCTGCCGCGCGTCCTGGCGCAGGGAACGGCGCACGCTTACCTGAAAGTCTCCGAGGGTTGCTCGAATCCGTGTACGTTCTGCGCCATCCCGCAGATGCGTGGAAAGTTCCGCAGCCGCGGCATCGACTCGCTCGTGCGCGAGGCGCAGTCGCTCGAGGCGCAGGGAGTCAAAGAGCTCTGCCTCGTGGCGCAGGACACCACACGCTATGGCCAGGACCTCGGCATCGCCAGCGGGTTGACGACGCTCGTGCGGACACTCCTCGCCGAGACGGGGTTCCCGTGGATCCGCTTTCTGTACGCGTATCCCGGTTCGATCGACTGGTCGCTCTTCGAGTTGATGGGGCAGGAGAAACGCTTCGCCTCGTACTGCGACATCCCGCTGCAGCACGTCACGGCGAATGTCCTCCAGACCATGCGCCGTCCCGGGTCGCCGGATGAGTATCGTTCCATGGTCACGCGGATGCGCCAGCTCGTTCCGGATCTCTCCCTGCGCACGACCTTCATCACCGGCCATCCCGGCGAGACACCGCGCGACTTCGGGGAGCTGTATGAGTTCGTGGAGTGGGCGCAGTTCGATCAGATGGGAGCGTTCGTCTACTCCGCGGAAGACGCCACCATCGCCGCGCGCATGCCCGGTCTGCCGACGCGGAAGACTGCCGAGCGGCGCCGCGAAAAGCTCATGGAGTTGCAGCAGGAGATCTCGCGCTCGCGCAACGAGGCCAAGCTCGGCCACACGTTCGATGCGCTCATCACCGGCGTCTGCGCCGAGACCGAGCATCTGCTCGAGGGGCGCATCATGGGCCAGGCCCCTGAGATCGACGGACGCCTGTTGATCAACGACGGCATCGAGCTCCTGCCGGAAGCGCTCCCCGCCTTCGCCCGCGTGGTCATCTCGGATGCCCATCCGTATGACCTGGTCGGCGCAGTCGTCGCCTGAACGTTGAACCGCTAGCGCGCGGTCAGATCAGCGGCACTTCCGCGATATCGCGGAAATCGTCGTTGCGATGCCGATCAACGAGAGCCTCGACCGCCGGACCGCCTGGCGGACCGGATATCAGCGATCTCCTTTTCCACTTCGCGCAAGGGACGCGCTGGAATAGACGGAACGAGATCCCGGAGCACGTAAAGCTGTTGTTGCCGCTCTGCTTCGCTGAGGCGGCCAATGCCCTCGTGATAGACAGCAATCGCATCGCGGATGACCTGACTCTTCGGCTTACCCAGCCGCTCGGAAGCGGATTGCAGCCGGCGGATCGTTGCCTTATCCAGCGTGAACGTGATCCTGGTTACCATAGCAGGGCAATAATGCCATGCCCGTGGATGGAGTTGGGTGTGGAACGGGTTGTTTCCGAAGAACGGATCTAACGTTCCCCGACCCCCGACCCCCGACCCCCGACCCCCGACCCCCG
>DATLWH010000061.1:0-4070 GCA_035576505.1 Thermoanaerobaculia bacterium
CACGAGCTCGCGGGTCGGAGCGATGACCAGAGCGCGCATGCAGCGGCGGTTCGTGGCCGAGCCGCGCGTGGAGAGACGCTGCAGAATGGGCAGCACGAACGCGGCGGTCTTTCCGGTTCCGGTCTGGGCGATTCCGATGACGTCGTGGCCGCGCAGCACGAGCGGGATCGCTTTGGTCTGGATGGGAGTTGGTTCTGTGTAGCCGGCTTCGCGCACGGCTTTCGCTATTTTCGGGTCGAGCCCGAGAGCTTCAAAAGGCATTGTGTCCGTTCCTGTCAGAGTGATTTGTTCAGCTCTGACGCTCGGACAGAGGTGAAGCAGTGCCCCATCGAACGGCGAGAAGCCGGTAAAAATTGCGCTTAACGCCGGAAGGTGAAGGGTTTACTGATCTCCTTCCCCTCGCCGTCGTAGAAACGGATCGTCATCGAATGGGCACTCAGTTCGACCACGGCGAAGCCGAGTTGCGCTGTCGCCTCAGAGGGGAAAAGCGTCTTCGCGTGCGGGATGAGCGGCGGCACGGGATCGGAGCCGGCGCCGCTGATGAGAAGCCGCGGCCGGCCGTCGATCAGCTCGAGATGGTGGTCGTGACCGCAGATGTAGAGGTCGACGTTGGCCCGCTTCAGCAACGGCTCGAGCGTGACCATGCGGAGATGCTGGGAGCGCGGGAAGTGACCATGGTAGCCGGAGGAGACGATCGGATGATGGCCGGCGGCGAGGCGCCAGGTTGTCTTCCTGGAGGCGAAGCCCTGCCGCACGGCATCGGCGGCGTCCGTGTTGCGCCCGGCCGCGTATGGCGTGGTGTCGAGCATCAGCAGCTCGACGACCTTCGATTCGACGACGTACTGCCGTGCCGGAAACTGCCAGTGCGGGACTGTCGTCGCGCCGATCTGTGCGTCCGGCACTGATTTGCCGCAGAAATCGTGATTGCCGAGCAGAGGGAAGATCGGCACGCCGACCTGGCTCAGCGCCCGGACGCGGCCCCACTGCGGGTCGGACGCCGAGGCAGGACCACAGGGATAAAAAGCGTCGCCGGTGATGACGATGGCGTCGACCGGCGTGCGGGCATGGAGCCTGGCGATGCCGCGGGCAACGCGGTCGGATCCTTCCCCCGTGTCGCCGACCACGACGATGCGAAGCGTGTCGGCGGCGGGCGCCAGCGGCACGTGAGGGATCGGCGTGCCGAGTGCGAGAGCCGCCAGAAGCAGATAAACTGTCGTGATCATGCCGCTTGTGAAAATTTACACACGCAAGAACAAGACCGACGCGGAGCTCCGCGCCATCGCCGATGGGGTGCATGACGCGCTGGTCGCGCAGGCCAATGTCCCCGCCGATGATCGATTCCAGATCCTGAATCGGCTCGATCGTGACCAGATCGTTGCAGACCCCTCGTACGGGGGCGTGAGCCGCTCCGAGGCTGTCGTCATCGTCGAGATTACCCTCAACGCCGGGCGGACGCTCGAGATCAAGAAGAACCTCTACGCTGACATAGCGTTGCGGCTGGAGAGAGTGGGCGTCAAACCCGACGACGTCATCATCTCGCTGATCGAGGTCACGAAGGAAAACTGGTCGTTTGGGGGTGGTCGGGCCACGTACGCATGAAACCGGGGCTCTCCGGCGGTTGTTTGCTAGAATGCGCCGCCGCCTCGGTCTGTTGTTGGCTCCCGCGTGACCTGAGTCCCGGTTCGCACGTCTAATAGGTCGAAAGGCTGGAGAGTGCTCCGGGTATGTGGCGACTGATCTCAGTCACGAGCCACCAGACAAACTATGAATCGAATCGTCGCCATCTGCCTTGCGGCCGGATTTCTTACCGGGAGCGCCTTCGCGCAAACCCCGCCCGAGCCGCAACCTCCCACCAAACCGAAAGCCGGAACGATCGTCGATCGTCCTGATTCCGGACGGATTACCTCGGAACCGGCAATCACCCCCGGCCAGCCTTCCCCGGTCACGCCGCAGCCGGGCACGCCGTCCGGGAAGAACATCGAGCGCTTCGAAGCGGTCGGCAATACGAGCGTTGCCAGCGACACGATCCGCGTCTACCTCGGGGTGAACCCGGGCGAACCGTACGATCCGGCGGCCTTGCAGCGCAACTTCCTCAACCTGTGGCAGACGGGCCTGTTTGACGACATCCGCCTGGAAACCGATACGGCACCGAACGGCGGCATCATCGTCCGCGCCATCGTCAAAGAACGGCCCCGCATCGGTGCGGTTGAGTATCGCGGCAACAAGGATCTGAACACCGCGAAGATCAACGAGGGGCTGGAGAAGGACAAGATCGACCTTCACGTCGGGAACACGATCGAGCAGACGCTGATCCGCCGCGCCGCCGAATCGATCAAGAAAGCCTACTCCGAGGGTGGCTTCGAGGGCGTGGCCGTCGACACGACCATGGAAGACATGACCACGGCGGGCGACAAGAAGATCGTCTTCAACATCAGCGAGGGTACGAAGGCGACCGTGGCCCGCATCGAATTCACCGGCAACAAGCACTTCTCCACCCGCGTCCTGCGAAGGCAGATGAAAGAGGTGAAGGAGAACAACATCGTCACCTGGATCCGGAAGACCAATCTCTACATCCCGTCGAAGCTGGACGAGGATCTCGAGCACATCAAGAACTTCTACCAGGACTACGGCTACACGAACGTCTCCTTCGGTGAACCGCAGCTCACCACCATCGGAACGAAGAAGAAGCCGCGCACGAAGATCACGATCCCGATCAAAGAAGGGACGATCCATCACTTCGGCGAAGTGACCGTGACCGGCGCATCGGTCTTCAAGCCGGAAGCGTTCACCGGCAACTTCCCGATCAAGAAGGGCGACGTCATCCGCCGGAAGCCGATCCAGGACCGCCTCGACGCTCTGGATGAGGCGTATCGGATGCGTGGCTATATCTACTCGTACATCAATCCCGAGTACGTCGAGCGCGAGAACAACGTCACGGACGTACACATCCAGGTCTTCGAAGGGGAGCAATTCCGCCTGGGGCGCCTGGAGTTCCAGGGCAATACCACCACGAAAGACAAGGTCCTCCGTCGCGAGATCTTCCTCGAAGAGGGAGAGATCATGGATATGGAGACCTTCAAGCAGTCGATCTACAAACTAGGCCAGCTCGGTTACTTCAAGGTCAACGACAACCCCGACTTCAAGGTCAACCAGGAGAAGAAGATCGTCGACGTGACGGTGAAGGGAACCGAGGAGGGGAAGAACGACGTCCAGTTCGGCGGCGGCTACTCCGAGGGAACCGGCTTCTTCGTGCAGACACAGTTCTCCACGCGCAACTTCCTCGGCGAAGGGGAGAACCTGGGCCTGAGCTTCCAGCGCGGCAACCGGCAGAACTTCTATTCGCTGTCGTACGCCGATCCCTGGTTCCGCGACACGCCGAACAGCCTTGGCATTTCACTCTTCAACCGCAACACCGACTACCCGGCCTCCTTCGGGTATGAGGAGAAGAGCAGGGGCGGCTCGGTCGCCTATGGGTACCGGCTGCACCGCTTCGACAGCATTTCGTTCGTCTATGGACTCGAGCACGTGCAAACGCACCTGGAGACGAACGTGCTGCCGGACGCCAACGGCAACGTGCCGATTTCCGACATCTCGGACGCAACCTACACGTCGTCTTCGGTCGGCCCGTCCTATTCCTACGACTCGCGCGACAACCCGTTCGATACGACGCGCGGCGCCCGTGTGGCGATGGGGCTGTCCTTCGCCGGCGGTCCTCTCGGCGGCACCATCCACGCGATC
Source organism: Thermoanaerobaculia bacterium (assembly GCA_035576505.1). Taxonomy (GTDB): domain Bacteria; phylum Acidobacteriota; class Thermoanaerobaculia; order Gp7-AA8; family Gp7-AA8; genus JADGNZ01. Next base: position 3,739 of record DATLWH010000061.1, read on the forward strand.
CGGCCGACGTTCGCCACGACGAAGTACTTCAAACTCTCCCGCCGCTCGTCCTTCAGCGTCAACGTCGACCTCGGCTATCTGAAGCCATTCGACTACGGAAAAGGCTGCTTCCTGACCTATGACAATTTCGACCAGACCAGCAAGCTGTGCGTTCCGAAAGGACAGCGCTTCTTCGTCGGAGGCGAATACTCGGTGCGCGGCTTCGAATACGGCACGCTCGGCCCGAGAGAGGTCGTGAACGGGCAATCCGTGGTCGCGGGCGGTTACAAACAGGTGTTTTTCAACTCAGAGTACGTCTTCAAGGTAAACGACCCGCTACGCCTCGTCTTCTT
>DATLWH010000062.1:0-2106 GCA_035576505.1 Thermoanaerobaculia bacterium
CTCCCCCAGGGCTTTTCAGCTGGGGGAGAAGGTGGCGAAGCCGGATGAGGGGGCGTTTCACCAAGACGTTATTCGTGCGCGACTCCTGCTTTCAAGCGGCCTTTGGGCCAGCGACGCAAGATCGTTTCTGACGCGCAAACGCCCTCCTCATCCGCCTTCGGCACCTTCTCCCCCCGCAAGAAACCGCGGGGGGAGAAGGACTCTCGACAAAGGGAGTGGCAACGCTCTCGAGGGAACAATTCAAGTGAGCTGTGTTCGAGCGTGTGAGAAGTGCGGCGCCTAACGCGCTTGCCACCGACTGATATCCGATGCGCCTCCGGCGCGAGAAAACCGGTGACGTCACAACGCGCTTACCTCGGACGTCACACTCTCGTCCTACATTCGCCCGTCGACCATCCGCCGGATGCCGAGGGGATTCGATTCTTTCAGCTCGTCGGGAAGGACGGTCTCGGGCGCGTTCTGCCAGGCCACGGGACGGGTGAACCGTTCGATGGCGCGCGTGCCTACGGAGGTCGAGCGGCCATCGGAGGTCGCTGGGTAGGGGCCGCCGTGGACCATCGCGGGGACGACTTCCACGCCGGTGGGATAGCCGTTGAAGACGATCCGGCCTGCCTTCGTCTCCAGGATCTCCAGCAGATCGCGGTATTCATCGATCTCGCCGTCGGCGGCGTGAATGGTCGCCGTCAATTGACCGTCGAGCGCAAGCGCGGCCTCGAGCAGGCGTGCGTGCGAGTCGCACGCGACCAGCAGCGTCGAAGGGCCGAAGAGCTCGTCACGCAATTCGCGGTGCGCCAAAAAGTTTTCGGCGCTGGTCATGAAAAACGCCGCGCCGCCTTCGGCGTCGACGAAGGCACGCCGGTTGGCGATCGATGTGAACGAATCCACGCCGGCGCGATAGGCATCGCGAATCGCTGGCGTCAGCATCGTCGCCGCGGGGGTGGCGGCGATCCGTGTTTCCAGCTCGCGCACGAAGTTCTCGTCGGGCGTGGTCAGGACCAGGCCGGGGTTCGTACAGAACTGGCCAACGCCGAGCGTCACCGACGCGTGCAGGCCGGCGGCGATCTCGGCGCCGCGCTCCCGCAGCGCGCGCGGGAGGATGAAGACCGGATTGATGCTTCCCATCTCCGCGAATACCGGAATCGGTTCCGCGCGCGAGGCCGCGATGTCCATCAGCGCGCGCCCCCCGCGCAGCGATCCGGTGAAGCCGACCGCTTTGATCAGCGGATGCTTCACCAGCGCGACTCCGGTTTCGTAGCCGTCATCGAACAGCAAGGCGAACACCCCTTCCGGCACGACGTCCGCGATTGCCTCGCCAGCCAGTTTCGACGTTTGCGGATGTGCCGGATGCGCTTTCACGATCACCGGGCATCCTGCGGCAAGCGCCGAGGCGGTATCGCCGCCGGCGACGGAAAAGGCGAGAGGGAAATTGCTTGCCCCGAAGACGGCCACGGGACCGAGCGGACGGAGCATCGACCGGACGTCGATCTTGCCGTGATCGATGCGCGCGCCGACCCACGATCCTTCCTCGACCAATGCGGCGAACATCCTCAATTGATTGCACGTGCGCGCCAGCTCGTTCTGCAATCGCGGCAGTCCGAGCGCGGTTTCTGCGCGCGCACTCTGCACGATGGCGTCGCCATTCGACTCCAGACGCGCGGCGATGGCGCGCAGCATCTCCCCTTTTCGGCGCCCGTCCAGACGTCCAAAGCTCGCAAATGATGCAGTCGCCGCGCGCGCGGCGCGATCGACCTCGTTCATGCTCCCGACCCCGCACCCAGCGCCGCGTGAATGACGCCCAACGCCTCGTCGCGCTCCTGGCCGGCAAGCATGAGGCGCGGCGGACGGACGCGCTCGCTCCCCATCCCGGCTTCCTGCTGCGCCAGCTTGATGAGCTGCACGAATTTCGGGACTGTATCCAGCCGCAGCAGAGGAAGAAACCAGCGATAGAGGTCCGAGACATCGTCGCCGCGCATCGCGCCGTCGAAAACGTCGACCGATTCGCGCGGCAGCGCGTTGACCAGCCCGGCGATCCAGCCGGTGGCTCCGGCGGCGATTCCCTCGACGATCAAATCGTCGACGCCGACCAGGATGGCCAGCCGATCGCCG
>DATLWH010000063.1:0-2089 GCA_035576505.1 Thermoanaerobaculia bacterium
TCTGCGCCGTCTTCCCGAAGCTGGGCCTGGGCGAATACGTCGGCGACCCGGTCGTCTCCCCGCTCGTGGCGTTGCTGACGTCGGTCGCCCTCGGAGTGGTCGGGCTCGTGGCCGGCTACTTCCCCGCCCGCGATGCAGCCAGACTCGACCCCGTCGTGGCCATGAAGTTGTAATCAACCATGAATACCGACCTCCACGTCATCTTCAACCTCTTCGCCACGTCGTCGCGGCTGCAGAAGAAGCGCGCCTACCTCACCATCGCCGCCATCGCCTGGGGCACGGTGGCCATCCTTCTGCTCCTGGCCTTCGGAGAAGGGCTCAAACGACAGCTCGATAAGAACCGCCGGTCGACGGGTGAGAATCTGGCTGTGATGTGGCCGAGCGAGACGACGAAGGCATGGAAGGGGATGCCGCCCGGCCGCCCCATCCGCCTGCGCATCGACGACGTCGATTTCATCCGCGAACGGATGCCGGAGCTCAGGGCCGTTCACGGCGAGCTGACCTCCTACCGCAACACCCTCACCTACGGCCGAAAGACGGTCAACGGACGCATCATCGGCGTCAACTACATCTTCGGCGAAGACCGCAAGCACTATGCGCAGGCAGGCGGCCGATTCCTGAGCGTCGAGGATGAAGTGCAGCGCCGGCGCGTCATCTTCCTCGGCAACGAGATGGCCAAGGACATCTTCGGCGACGAACAGCCGGTCGGCAAGACGCTGCTGGTGAACAATGCCCCGTATACCGTCATCGGCGTGATGCAGAAGAAAACGCAGATGGGGATGTACGGCGGACCTGACTCCAATCACGCGGTCATCCCCATCTCGACGTTCCGCGCCCAGTTCGGCCGGGACGTGCTGGGCGTGATGGTCATCGCCACAGAGAAGCCGGAGGGGATGAAGGCGGCGCTGAAGAAGGTCTATGAGCTGTTCGGCGCGAAATACCGTTTCGATCCGACCGATGAGCGGGCCCTGCAGACCTGGGACATGGTCAAGACCGCAAAGACCACCGGCAACATTACCATCGGCATCCAGCTCTTTCTCGGAATCGTGGGCGCACTCACGCTGCTGATCGGTGGCGTCGGCGTGGCCAACATCATGTACGCCGTCGTCAAGGAGCGTACGCGAGAGATCGGCGTCAAGATGGCCCTCGGCGCGAAGCAGCGCTGGATCATCGCGCCGTTCGTGCTCGAGGCGCTCCTCTACACCTTCATCGGCGGCGCGCTCGGCATCATCATCGCCACGCTGCTCGTCTCTCTGACCGCCTTGATCCCGATCGAGAACAATCAGGTGATGTCCTTCCTCGGCCGGCCCACGCTCTCACCGCAGATCGGCATCGCCACGTCCCTGATCCTAGGTCTGATCGGCCTCGCCGCGGGCTACTTCCCCGCCCGCCGCGCCGCCAGCGTCGATCCCGCTTCGACATTGAGGTACGAATGACGCCGCCTGGAGAAAACCGAATGACCGCCAACACCGGCAACCTCATCATCCGCATGAATGAGATCCGAAAGGTCTACGACACCGGCAAGATCAAGGTCGAGGCGCTGAAAGGCATCCACCTGGAGATCGAGAAGGGCGAGATGGTGGCCATCGTCGGCCCGTCAGGCTCCGGTAAGTCGACGCTCATGAACCTCATCGGATGCCTCGACACACCGACGTCGGGCCTCTACGAGATCGGCGGACAGGCTGTCTCCGGCGTGACACGCGACGAGCTGGCCGAAATCCGCAACCGCCGGGTCGGCTTCGTCTTCCAGGCGTTCAATCTCCTGCCGCACATCACCGCCCTCGAGAACGTCGAGCTGCCGATGCTCTTCGGAGGCGTGAAGCCGGCCGAACGTCACCGGCGCGCCTCGCAACTGCTCGACCGCGTCGGCCTGGGCGACCGGCTCGATCACAGACCGACCGAGCTCTCCGGCGGCCAGATGCAGCGCGTGGCCATCGCCCGAGCCCTGGCCATGGAGCCGGACATCGTCCTCGCCGACGAGCCCACCGGCAACCTCGACTCCTCCGCCGGCGGAGACATCATGTCGATCTTCACCGATCTCTGGCAGCAGGGCCGCACGATCGTGATCATCACCCACGACCCAGCCCTG
>DATLWH010000064.1:0-5680 GCA_035576505.1 Thermoanaerobaculia bacterium
TCGGCACGCCCACCTCCGATCGGCCAAGCAGGCTCTTTGCCGCCGGATTCAGGTACATCGTCTTGCCTTCGGCATCGACGAGCATGACGCCGTCTGACATGCCCGCGATCATCGCCTCGGTGCGGCGCACCTGGCGATTGATCGAGGAGGTCAGCGATCGCTGGATGCGCCAGATCAGGTACGCGGCCAGCATGATGACGATCACGCTGACAATCACCATCAGAAGCGTCAGTCCGCTCCGCATGCTGGTGATGTGCTCCAGGTCGAGGCGCTGCGCACGCTCGTGCTCGTCCGCGATCGTCCCGGCCAGATCGGGAGCGGAGCGATGTACCTTGGCCGCCTCGACCATGTACTCATTCGCATTCCCGTCGCGGCCCTCGCGGACAGACACCATCTCCTGGTCGGTAAGCCCTTTCACATCGGCGAAGTTCTTGCGCATCGAGGCCACGAGCTGGACGTCGCGCGCATCCGTAGCCACTTGCGTGGCGCTGTCAGAGGCCTTTCTGAAGTTGCGGAGCGCCTCGTCATACTGTTGCTGGAACTGCGTCTCATGGGTGAGCGCATAGCCGCGCGCCGACGACATGATCGTCAGCGTGGCGTCATTCATGGCGTTGACGGCACGGAGCAGCGGGGCGGAGCCTTCGACGATGCGATACTCCTGGCGATTGGCCATGTGGAGGATTCCCACCGTGAGGGCCACGCCGGCGGCAATGAGAACCACCAGCACCGCGACGGCGCCCCATAGCGTGCTTCGAATCGAGGAATCCATGCGGTTCAGGGCCTGCCCGATGCAAGATCGGCGCCCGGGCTGACAAGCACGCCGTCCATTCAAGTACTATCGTTTCAGCAACTTCCGAACGCTTGCCGCTGGAACGGCAGATGCAACTTCGAGCCTCGGAGGAGTCTCATGGCACTCAGAGCGTTGCGCAACGCGACGATTTCTTTCGGCCTCGTCTCGATCCCGGTCCGTTTCTATACGGCTACCAAGTCGGAGGACGTCCACTTCAACCTGCTGCACGCCAGCTGTGGCACCCGCGTCAATCGCAAGTGGTGGTGTCCTCATCACGAGAAGATCGTCGACTCGGACGAGTTGATCCGCGGATACGCCATCTCCAAAACAAAGTACGTGACCTTTACCGACGAGGAGATCGACACGCTGGAGACGGATGACAACCGCGCCCTCGAGATCACCGAGTTCGTCGACTTGCACGAGATCGATCCGCTCTTTTTCGAGAAGGCCTACTTCCTGGGGCCGTCGCCCGGGGGTGGGAAGACCTACCGCCTGCTCTCCCAGGCCATGAAGAAGCAGGAAAAGGTAGCTGTGGCCCGCTGGGTCGCCGCCGGCAGAGAGAACCTCGTCGTGCTGCGCCCCTACGAGAAAGGACTCGTGCTGCATACGATGTATTACGCCGATGAGGTGCGCGACTTCGACGCCATCGACCTCGAGGAGGGGCCCGTGCGCGAGAAGGAAGTGCAACTGGCCGAGATGCTGATCAACGAGCTGTCGGAGAAGAAATTCGATCCGCTCGCATTCAAGGACGAATACCGCCGGCGCCTGATGGACCGCATCCGCGCCAAGGCTAAAGGCAAAGCGATCGAGCCGGAAGAGAAGGAAGAGGAGAAAGGCGGCCAGGTCATCGACATCATGGACGCCTTGCGCCGCAGTCTGAGCAAGGGCCGTGGCACGGCGAAGCCGGCCCGGGCCCGACGTGCTCCGCATAGCACGGGCAAGGCGCCGAAGAAGCGGAAGGTGTCGTAGTTTGGGTTGCAGGGTTGCATAGGGTTGAGGGGTTGCTGAGTTACCGGCTTGCCTATGCTTTTCAATCCATCAACGCGACAGTTTGAGCAACCTTGAAACCCGCAGGCCGGTAATTTGCCAACACCCAACCCAGAAACCCAGCAACGCAGCAACCTAGGAACCCATTACAACAACCGCATGCCCGACCTTCTCAAGAAATACCGCTCGATGCGTGACTTCGGCGATACGCCGGAGCCGGCGGGAGGTAAGCCGAAGAAGACCAAGTTGCCGATCTTCGTCATCCAGAAGCATCAGGCATCCCATCTTCACTACGATTTCCGTCTGGAGATGGAAGGGGTGCTGAAGTCGTGGGCGGTTCCAAAAGGGCCCTCGTACGACCCGGCGGTCAAACGGCTGGCCATGATGACGGAGGACCATCCGTACGACTACGCCTCGTTTGAAGGCGTCATCCCAGCCGGCAACTATGGCGGCGGCAACGTCATCATCTGGGACAACGGCACGTGGGAGTTCATCGAGCCGGGGGACGATCCTGTCAAAGCGTTGCAATCCGGCAAACTGGCGTTCCGGATGTTCGGGAAGAAGATGTTCGGCGAGTGGGCACTGGTCAGGATCAAAGGCCGCCCCGGCAGCAAAGGGAACGAGTGGTTGCTCCTCAAGCATCGCGACGAGTTCGCCAATCCCGACGTCGATGTGACCGAGTTGGCGCCCCTCTCGGTCATCTCAAACCTGACCGTCGACGAGATCGGCGCCTCCAAGCGCACGTGGCAAAGCAACCGGCCGGCATCACTCTCCGGCAAGGGTGCGCCGACGCTGGCCCGGAAGCTCGAGGCGGAGCGGTCGAAGGCGCCCGCGAAGAGACCGGCTACGAAGGGGCGTGCATCCGCTTCGCCGCCGACTCGATCTGCTCGAGTGCCAAAGAAAGCACCTTCTGCTCGGACTCGAAGCTCGAGCGCAGGATCGCCTCCGGCAGCGCCACCCACTCGACGTCGTCGACCTCGCTGAGCTGGGGTGTCAGCGTTCCGCCCACATAGCGCATGAGATAGAAGTCGACGCTCTTCTTGATCAGCGTGTCGCCGGCGCGAAAGAAGTACTCGATTGTATCGAGGAGCCCGACGATCTCCGCGTCGAGGCCGGTCTCTTCCTGCACCTCGCGCAAGGCGGCCTGTTCGGAGGTCTCGCCGGGCGAAACAGCCCCCTTGGGCAGGCCCCAGCGCGAGCGGCCGCGGGTGGCGATCATGGCCACGAACGGCGCGCCGTCGCGGAGGTCGATGACCGCGCCGCCAGAGGAGTGCTCGTTGCGAGTTTTCCGGCGAGAGTCGGGCATTCGCGGCTGATTCTACTTTCTGATCATCAACAGAGCTATCAGCGCCAGGGCCGCGGCGAGCAGCGCAACCAACCACGTGGAGAGCGCCGGGACGACGCCGGCCACCACGAATGACGTCGGATCCGACGGCGCGCTGGTGGCGGGATCGTCCGACGGTCGCGTCGTATCGTTCGTGCCGTTGGCATCCGAGTCGAAGGAAACGGTGGCGGAGTTCGAGATCGTCGTCCCGGCCGTCCCGCTCTTGACCGATGCCTGAATCGTGATCGTCACGCTTCCGCCGCCTGCGATGGTGCCATTCCACGCAACGGTGTTTGTGCCGAGGTTCGCCACCGCCGTTCCACTGGTCGCGTTCGCGCTGAGGAGCGTGAGTGAAGACGGCAGCACGTCCGTCAGCTCGTTCCCCGGATTGTCGCCCTGCGCGATCGACCCGGAGTTGGTGAGGACGATCGTGTACGTCACCACGGCGCCTTCGGGGTGTACCGCGCCATTGATCGACTTCGAAACAAATACGTTGGGAGGAGTGCCCACGACCGCCGACGCGGTCGCGGAGTTGTTGGAACTGTTGGAGTCGGGCGAGGAGCTGGAGACGCTTGCCGTGTTGTTGATAGGCGTCCCGGCCGTCGTGGCCGGATCGACCACAACGTTGAGCGTGAATGTCGCCGCGGTCGCGGCGACCATCGATGTCATCGAGCAGGTGACCGTTCCGTTGGCGCCGGCGGAAGGCGTCGTACACGACCACCCCGCCGGAGCGGCAATGGACGTGAAGCGCAACGGCGCCGGAAGAACATCGGTCATCGTTACGCCAGGCGCGTCGCTCGGTCCGAAGTTCGATACGACGATCGTGTATTGCAGCGGTCCTCCCGGGAGAACGAGCGACGGGGGACGCGTCTTCGTGATGCCGAGGTCGAACAGCACGGCCGACTGCACGCTCGCCGTTGCGGAGTCGTTCGCCGGCGCCGAGTCGTCCGGCGACGATACGGTGGCCGTTCCCGACACCGTCGTGCCGGCAGCGACGGACGAGGAGACCTGCGACACGACCGTGAAGGTTGCCGCCGCCGCCGGATTCATCGTCGTCGTGAGCGAGCACGACACGGTGCCGTTGGCACCGGCGGAAGGCGTTGTGCACGACCATCCCGCCGGAGCGGCAACCGAGACAAACGTCGTGGATGGCGGTAAGGGAAGGCTGGCCACGGCATTCATGCCGGTGCTGGGACCGTTGTTCGTCACGGTCATCGTCCAGGTCAGATTCGTTCCGGCGTTTACCGGATTCGGCGCCGCCCCGAGCGTCATGCTGAAGTCGGACTGGGTCGTGACCGTTACATCGATCTCCGCGCTGTTGTCGTTGTCATTGGGATCGGGAGTGGTACTGCTCACCGTGACCGTCGTGCTGAAGGTGCCGGACGCCGTCGGAGCAGTCGAAGCGGTGATCGTGAATGACGCGGATCCGGGCGGGAGTGTGGCCGCCGTACAGGTCACCGTCGGCGCCAGAGTTCCCGGAGCGATCGAATTGCAGGACCAGCCGGCGGGAACGGCATCCGATTGGAAGGAGACCCCGGAGGGGAGTGGGAAGGTCAGCGTAGGATTCGCCGCGTCGGCGGGACCCTCGTTACTCACGTTGACCACGTAGTCGAAGTTTGCTCCCGCCGCCACCGGCTGTGGTTGGGCGACGGTGACCTGAATGGACGCACTGGCCGACTGGGCGGCTGCGTAGTTCGATGAAAAGAACACCTGCGCGGCGAATGCAATCGCCACGGCGGAACTGCTTTTGAACATGGACTGACCTCTCCCGGGAACCCGAAGCTCCAACCGTCATTATCAGTCCTCGTGAACGATTTCGGTGCAAACACGTGACGTACCGGTGAAAAGAGCGTACGATTTTTTCCGTCAACGTCGCGCTGGCACAGGAGGTTCAGGATGCCTTGGCTTGGTACAGTCACCATCATCGGGCTCGTCGTCCTGGTGGCCCTGATCTGGCTTTTTATCTATTTGCGCAGCAAGGATCGCATCGAAGAGGTGCTCGCCCAACACCGCGGTTCCGCCCGCGTCTGCAGCCGGGCCTGTCTGATGGAGGGGATGGAGGAGATTCCGGTCGCGCTCGTGCTCACCGCCGACGCCATCTACTACGAGAACAGCGATCTGCAGGCGTCGATCGAGCTGCCGTTGGTCGAGGAGATCGAATACGACGACGAGACCGCCACCGGCCACACCGTGCCCGGCAAGGTTCTTCGTCTCCGCGCGCACAATCACGTCTTCGAGTTCACGCTCGATCTGGCCACGGCGAAGCAGTGGGAAGCGGCGCTGCCTCCCCACCGGATCGATCGTGCCAGAATGGCTGACGGAATCGCATCCGGCGCGGCCGCTGTTGTGTGAGTTCCGCGTCGGGGTGTAGCGCAGTCTGGTAGCGCACCTGCTTTGGGAGCAGGGGGTCGGAGGTTCGAATCCTCTCGCCCCGACCAAACGATCCCTCCTTATCTCCCCGTAGCTCAGCTGGATAGAGCAACGGCCTTCTAAGCCGTAGGTCGCAGGTTCGAATCCTGCCGGGGAGGCGCGGCCACGGGCGCTACTTGGGGAAGTTCCCCAACAGCTTGCGCAGGGCG
>DATLWH010000065.1:0-3466 GCA_035576505.1 Thermoanaerobaculia bacterium
ACACGTCCTGGCGGCTAGATTCTTCGTTCCACCCTGAGCCGTGCACCCCCACCAGTCGCTAAACACGTTGCCGTTTGGCGCCGTGAGCGGCGCTGTAATGGTCACAGTCGCGGCGCGGCTATACAGAAATCTCAACGTGCTCCCACCAGTACCGGTCGTGCCACTCAGCAGATTCATGCTATCCACCTTACTGACCGTGATGGGTACGCCTGACGACGGACTACCTGAATCGATCCTGAGCGGGAACGCCGTATCGTCCACACCGAGTGACGTGATATCCACCGGGTTATGCGTTGGACTATTAACGGTATAGAAACCGAGATAAGCGGCCGGCGCAGTATTCCGGCTAAAGGCTAAAGCCTGCTCGACGCTCCATTCTGCTAGCCCGTCGCACCTAAAATAGTTCGGCACTAAGCCTGACGGCGTATTGGCAGACGGCAACACCCCGAACGCGTCTCCTCCATACGCATAGAGGGCGGTATACGTATATTCCTTATTGATCGCTTGTTTCGCGAAGAACACCACATCGGCCCTGAACGCTGGCGACTCCCACTCGGCAGCGCCTGCCGTCTTGAACGCTCCATAATCAGTGTTGCCAGCAAGAAAGCCACTATACGACACTTCACCGGCCAACATCAATGGGCCATTCGCCTGTATGATTATGAGGTCGTCTGGATCGTACAATCGTCGTTCGACTACGCCAGCATGGGCCACACCACACCCCGAACACAGTGCGCCTGACCTCACTACAATGCTCGCCAGGTTGGCGTTGCTCGTTTGGGCGTGAAGCGACACTGTCATGAGTACTTCGCAGAACAGCCATAGACCAACCACTATACGAGATGTCGCGTACCGTTTCAAGAACCTCATCTATGGCCTGCCTATCAATTGCTGCAGGCGAGCGATTCGCGCTGCTATTCGCTGTCGATCCAGTTCAGATATCTGCCTTGAGTGGTGCGCTCTATCGCCAAGCATGCTCAACAGAGCGTTAAGCTCGTCCTTTTCAACCCTGCTCATGTCTTGAACGATCGGGGCCAACGCCTGAAGCGCCGTTAACCGGACATCAATGACAAGTGCATCATCTGCCGCCATTGTTAACATCCTCTCGACCGATTGACGTCCGCCAGTTTCTGCGAGTGCCATAACTGCGTGCATGGCGATGACTTCGCGATCGATGTCTCGCGCTGTCTCGTCTTTGGGTGAGACTGGTTTCGCAGACGCGATGGCGGCGTTGACGATATTTGCCGTTGCGGGCGACGAAGAGTCCAGCCGAATGAGAGAGCATAGCGCAGCGTCGCGCAAGGCCGAATTGACAGGTTGCTGTGAATCAGCCCGCAGTAGCGGAACTGCGGCGGTAACCCGAAGAAGCGCTAAAGCCTTGGCGTAGTAGTATCTTGCCTCGACCGGTGCGTCTGAATACTGATCGAGAATTCGGCCACCAACTGCCTCTCCATGCTGGGCCAACGTGAGAGCGACCTGACCTCGGAGGACTGCATTGTCAGCCGAGCGATCGAATACGGCCAGGGCGCTGGCACGCGAAGCAGGTCGTTCCCAGTGGCGCCCGATCAATTCGCGTAGCCCCGAGCGCAGCGGTGTCGCAATAGATGGATTAAGGAAGGCCGATATGACTGAGTCTTCGTACACTTCATAGTGGCCGTCGAGGAACAGGAAGACAGGCACGAGCGAGCTGCTTGTTTCTGCGCTATTGATCGCGAAGCCGACGGCCGACACATCGGTTAGCCAAGCCGAGATCTCGGCCGGTAGCGGGGTATCGCCATGATTGATGTGGTCAACCATCTTCTGAACCGCGGTACGAGGATTGTTAACTTCCCGGGCGCTGCGACGTGTGTTTTCCGCATCGCCGCCGGCTGGATGGAGGGGCGACTGTTGCCCAGGGAATCCCGCCGTCCATGAAACGACCAGTAGCAGTGTCAAAGTGGTTCGGAATATCGCTACATTCAATGTGCCGCGCATGCTCTTCTTCCTCTGAAAGCAACGTTCGATTTTGGCGGTAGTAGTTGCGATCGGTGTCATCGAGCGCTTACATATCCTTGAGAATGTCAGCCCGCTTCTTGTCGTACTCCGCCTTCGTGATCAGCCCCTTCTTTAGGAGATCGTCCAGCTTGCGCAGTCGTTCCTCGGCGGATTCGGCGGAGTGCGCGGTGCTGCTGGAAGAAGTGCCGGAGATCCAGGCCTTCTGGAGTCCCGCATCCGCGAGCACGTTCGCGTAGGCTTCCTTCAATGAATCGCTGAGGACTTCGTTGATGTTGTCGGGGCTGTGGGCGTGGCCGTAGCGGTGGGCGGTGCCCGTGCCAATGCCTTCGGCCAGGGTATTGCCGCGGGCGTCTTTGAGGGTGAAGGCGAATTTCACCTCGGTGGCGTAGATCGAGCCGAGAGCTTTGTTGCTCTCGTCGACGTAGAAGCGGATGACCTTGAGGATGAGCGTGCGGGCGGCGGGATGTTCCTGCTTGAGGGACCAATTCCTGCCGATGCCGGTGACCATCTCCTGGATGAAGGCAATGACGTCGTGGTCGGCGTGGATTGGGAAGATCTTATCGTCGCCGCCGGTGCCTTGGCCTATGACCAGTGGGTCGTCGAGCTTGCGCGCGTCTTCAACGCGGACTTCCACCGGCTGAGCGAGCAAGGCGGGAGGCACATCCGCCGAGGTTGTGTGGACTCCCTCCTGTGGGGTGTACTTCAGCGGGACGGTCAGTTCTTTCAGATTTCCGCGGGCAAAAGCAAGGGTGGCGATAAAGGCGACGATGAGCGTGACTGTGAAGCGTCGGGCGTAGGTCGTGACGTACTCCTTCTCTGCTCAACTGCTGATTCCGGCATTCCCTCTCGAAAGAACGGTATTCGGGCGGCAACCATCGATCGATGACGCCGGTCATGGAGCGATGTGATGGCGGTCACTCGACGGTGAGCGCGCGTACAACGTCTCCATTAACCAATACATGGGCCGTGGACCCTTGGACATTTTGCTGAAGCGTGAACACTGCCGCGATCTTGCGCGCGGACTTCCTCACTTGCTGACTTGTGGCGTTACGGTATCACTAATTCGTCGCGCCCGCGGCGGGATCCTTCGACGCTCAGGACAGGCGCTGCCGGGCCAGCCGGCGAGACGCGAGCGCTCCTCTTTGTGGCTTCCGATCATCGAGGGTTGACGACGGAACGAGAGGCATGTAGACTCTTCACGATCTGAGACTGAGTCTCAGTACCAAGGAGCAGCATGCCCGTCCGTTGCCTCATCGCCCGCGTATCGATTCCCCTCTTCGCCATGCTTCTCGCCGGCGCTGCCTACGCGCAGGAGTGGCCGTACTTCATCACCTACACGCACAACATGGAGGAGCCGGGCAGTCTGGAGATCGAGATGGAGCCGGTCGTCGGGGTTCCCAAGGGAGGAGCGAGGCACTTCGTCTCCTCGGCCGTCGAGTTGGAGTATGGGGTCAACGGATGGTGGACATCC
>DATLWH010000066.1:0-12106 GCA_035576505.1 Thermoanaerobaculia bacterium
AAGAGCAGGGCATACCGCAGCGCGAGATCGCTGAACTCGGTCATGTCGGTCGGGACGAGAATGCGTTCAATCAGGTTGGTATTCATGGTTCACCTTCACAGACAGCCTGGTCTGTGCCATCAGTTCATCCTTGTTTGGCACAGGCACTCTTGCCTGCGCCTTGACCAGCCCGGACTCCGCGTCGACGACGGAGCGCTTGGCGCGAAGGAACGCGTCCGGATTGAGGGAGATCGAGTCGATGCCGGCGTCGATCAGGAAGCGAAGGAAGTCGGGATAGTCGCTCGGAGCCTGGCCGCAGATGCCGACCTTCCGCCCTGCGGCGTGGGCGTCGGCGATCAGGCGCTGGATCATCAGCGTCACCGCGGGATTCCGCTCGTCGAACAATTCCGAAAGCATTGCCGAATCGCGATCGATGCCCAGGACGAGCTGCGTGAGGTCGTTGCTGCCGATCGAGAAGCTGTCGAAGCGCTTCCCGAACTCGCGGGCCAGGAGGATGTTCGCGGGGATCTCGGCCATGACGTAGACCTCGAGGCCGTTGCGTCCGCGGGAGAGGCCGTTGCGGTCCATTTCGGCGAGCACGCGGTCAGCTTCCCCGAGCGTGCGGCAGAACGGGATCATGACGATGACGTTGGTGAAGCCGAGAACATCGCGCACGCGGCGAATGGCCTCGCACTCGAGCGCGAAGGCCGGCGCATACGCGGGGTTGTAGTAACGCGATGCGCCGCGGAAGCCGATCATCGGATTCTCTTCCTCGGGCTCGAAGTCGCGGCCGCCGATGAGCTTCGCGTACTCGTTGGTCTTGAAGTCGCTGGTGCGGACGATTACCGGCAGCGGGTACTGCGAGGCTGCGAGCTGCGCCATGCCGAGGGCGAGGTGCTCGACGAAATAGTCGGTTCGTTTGGCATAGCCGGCCGTGAGACGGTCGATGGTCTGGCGGTCTTCGGCACTGGTCACCTTCTCCGGGTGAACGAGCGCCATCGGATGAACCTTGATGGTGTCGGCGATGATGAATTCGATCCGCGCCAGACCGATGCCGTCCGTGGGAAGGCTCCATGAACGCATCGCCGCCGAGGGGATGGCGGCATTGATCATGACGTGCGTTTTCGTGGGAGGCAGTTCCTGCAGCGGGGTCTCGACGCGCTCGAAGGGAAGGGCGCCCTCGTAGACGACGCCGGTCTCCCCCTCCGCGCACGAGATCGTGACTTGCTGGCCGTTCTGCAGGAGGTGCGTGGCGGCGTCGGTGCCGACAATGGCGGGGATACCGAGCTCACGGGCGACGATCGCGGCGTGGCAGGTACGGCCGCCGGAGTCGGTGACGATGCCGGCCACACGCCGCAGCACCGGAGTCCAATCGGGCTCCGTGGCCGCGGCGACGAGGATCACTCCGTCTTCGACAGCCTCGAGATCGGAGGGGTGAAGAACGCGAACGACTTTGCCGGAGGCGATCGACTGCCCGACCGCTGTACCGGCCGTCAGCTTCCTGCCTGTTCCGTTCAAGCGGTAGGACACGACCACGTCGCGCCGCTTCCGGCTCTGTACGGTCTCCGGACGCGCCTGCACGACCCAGAGGTCGTTCGTCACGCCGTCCCTGGCCCATTCGATGTCCATCGGCACGCCGTAGTGGCGCTCGATGACCGCGGCGGTGCGGGCAAGGGTGAGCACTTCGTCGTCGGAGAGGACGAATCGTTCGCGATCGTAGTGCGCCGTGGAGACACTGCGCGTGAAATGACCGAGGCGTCCGTAGACGAGTTTCGTCGATTTCGTGCCGAGGGTCCGCTGGATGATGGGCCTGAGTTGCGCGTCGGCCAGGAACGGCTTGAAGACGACGAACTGGTCGGGGTTGACGAGACCTTGAACGACGGTCTCGCCGAGTCCCCAGGAGCCGTTGATGACGACGACGTTCGGGAAACCGGTATCGGGATCGAGCGTGAAGATCACACCGGCGGCGCCGCGGTCGGAACGAACCATCCGTTGGATGCCGACCGAGAGGGCCACTTTCATGTGATCGAACTTCATCTCTTCGCGATAGGCGATTGCGCGATCGGTGAACGCGGAGGCAAAGCATCGACGGACCGCATCGATCAGCTCTGCCTCGCCACGAACGTTGAGAAACGATTCGTGCTGGCCGGCGAAGCTTGCTTCCGGCAAATCCTCCGCGGTGGCGCTGCTCCGGACGGCCACGCCGGCAAGAGCCTGGCCGGCCTGAGCGCGGAGACGGCCATATGCCTCCCGGATCTCGTCGGTGATCTCGCTCGGCAACGACGCCTCGGTGATCAGGCGGCGTATGGTTCGCCCGGTCTCTTCGCGGGTCGCTTCCCCGCGCTTCATCGCCTCCAGTTCGGAGGAGATGCGCCCACGGAGACCGTTGTTGTCGAGGAAGTGCCAGTAGGTTTCGGCCGTCGTGGCGAAACCGTCCGGCACGCGCACGCTGCTGTCGAAGGGCAGCAGCGCGGCCAGCTCACCGAGGGAAGCGTTCTTCCCACCGACGCTCGGCACGTCGAAGCGGGAAATCTCACCAAACCAGCGGACCCATTTCATTTTGACTCCCCATGACCGAGGCACAGACCAATCGGCCTGTGCCTCGGTGCTGATGAAGGCACAGACCGCCTGGGTCTGTGCCTTTGACTCCTCATGCGGCGTTGCTGAGCTTTTTCTTCACGTCGATGGGAATCTCCTTCGGCTTCGATTCTTCCTTCTTGGCGATGTCGACCTCGAGCACGCCGTTGTTGTACGACGCGGTGATGCGGTCGGGTGCCGCGTTGGGAGGAAGCACGAAGGTGCGGAGGAACGAGCCGTAGGAGCGTTCGATGCGGCGATAGCCCTTCTCCTCGGTCTCTTTCTCCAACTTCCGCTCGCCTTCGATGACGAGCGATCCGTTCTCGACCTTGACCTTGATGTCCTTCTCGTTCATGCCGGGAAGTTCCGCGCGGATGATGATCGAGTTCGTCGTTTCGAAGACGTCTGCCGCGGGCACCCAGGTAGAGGCGAAGAGATCGCCTTCCGTCTTGCCGGTCACGCGGTTCGCCAGCGTGCGATCAAGACGGCCACGGAGAGCCATCAGCTCGTCAACGGGGTTCCAGTCTTCCAATGCTCTGAGGAATGTCATGGTGTACCTCCTTTGTACGAGTCAATTAGTAAGGCACACGAGGAAACGAGGCCGTGACGAGCGGACGGCGCACATGTGATCGGGAACACGGGGGCGTCGCGGTCTCGGGGTCTCGGGGTGACGCGGTCTCGGGGTGACGCGGTCTCGGGTGGTGCCGCGGTCTCGCGGTCGCGCGGTCGCGCAGTGGCGCGGTCTCGGGGTGGGGGGCGCGGGGTTGTCGGTTACCACCGGCTGAAGCCGGTGGCTACGGTTCTTAAACCAGCTACGCCGGCCGTTCATCGTGGGTCCATGAGGCGGTCAGTCCCCGCATGCAAATAGATCAACTGCAGCGTCCGAACGCCGAGCGGTTTCTCTACGAGCTCTTATGGACGCGGTTGCTCATATAGAGTGGCGAAACGTTGCTCAATGACTGGCGCGGTGCTTGCTCCTTCGTCCGCTTCGAGGTGACTTATGCGAAAGGTTTCGATAGCAGCAATGTCGTTCGCCTTAATGGGGCTGTTCATTACGAGCGGATGCGCCGTGTACCACGACCGCTATGGAACGACCGTGGCCGTCGAACCCGAATTCTGGGGGACGGTCACGTACGTTGATCCTTATTCCCACCGTATCGATCTCGACTATGTCGGCGACGGTGGCAGGCACTTCACCCGGGCCGTTTATTACGATTCCGGGGCTCGATGGGACGGCGTGCGCGATTCCGAATTGCACTCCGGAGACAGGATCTGGGTCCGCGGCCGTAACGAGCGCGGCCGCTATCACGCGGAAGCGGTGCGGCGCCACGATTGAAGTGCAGAGACCGGGAGTCGGGGGTCGGGGGTCGGGGGTCGGAAAGATGCCGCCTCTATCCCCGACACCCGCAGGGCGCTACTGGGGATCGGTGACACATGGCGAGCCTCTCGTGATGTCAGTCACGAAGCTTCGTGATGCGAGGAGCAGGGCGTCGTTGCAGAAGCAGACCACCATGGCTGCATGCTCCCGGTATTGCTCACCTTCCTGCTCTCGATCTCACCTGGAACACCCGCTGTCGATGATCGGAACACAATCGCTGGTGCATTGGCCGCGCTCGAGCGTGGAGAGACCGTAACGGTCGCGGGCGAGCCGATCTGTTCTTCGCGTCCGCTGGTGCTCTTCTATCAACGCCGCAACAACGACCCTGCATGGCAGCCGGCTGACCGCGAGGCGCTCCTTCGCGCCATCCACGCGGCGGCGAACGAGGGTCTCGACCCACGCGATTACCACCTCGGGCCGCTGGAAACGCGCAGCCTTGCGGCGCCCGATCTCGACCTGTTGGCGACCGACGCGTTCTTTCTCCTCGGGTCGCATCTCCTCTCGGGACGCGTCGATCCTGTCTCGATCGAGCCTACGTGGTGTCTTGCGCCGCGGACGAATGATCTGGTCGGAGGTCTGGAAACAGCGCTTGAGACGCATGACGTGGAAGCGACGCTGGCGCGGATGGCGCCATCACATCATGGCTACGTCGCACTACGCGGGGCGCTGGCGGCGATGCGGCAAATGGACGCCACTGGAGGGTGGCAGAGAGTGGACCCCGGCAAGCCGCTGCGAATCAACGAACGCGATCCCCGTGTCGTGCAACTCATCGCCCGTCTCGTGGCATCGGGCGAGATTGCACAGGGGCACACGGACTTCGACGTCGCTGTCGACGCGGCGGTGCGGCGGTTTCAGCGGTTGCACGGATTGGCCGATGACGGTGTCGTCGGACCGCGAACGATCGCGGAGCTCAACGTACCGGCGTCGGACCGCGTGCGTCAGCTCGAGTTGAACCTCGAACGGTGGCGCTGGCTCCCGGCCACACTCGGCGATCCATACGCCGTCATCAACATTCCGGCATTTTCACTGACCTTGTACGAGCACGGCCGCTCCATCCTTTCCGCGCGCGTCGTCGTCGGCAAGGACTATTTGCGCACCCCGATCGTAAGCAGCAAGATCACCGAGGTCGTCTTGAGTCCGTACTGGAACGTACCGGAAAGCATCGCCCGTAAGGAGCTATGGCCCAAGGAGCGCCGCCAGCGCGGATACCTGCGGCGCGAGCACATCGAGGTTCTCTCCAACGGACGTCTTCGTCAGACGCCGGGCCCGTGGAACTCGCTCGGCCTGATCAAGTTCAATCTGCCCAACCCGTACGACGTCTATCTCCACGACACTCCGGCGAAGGACCTCTTCGGCGCGAGTGTCCGCGCCTTCAGTCACGGCTGCATGCGGGTCGAGAACGCCCCCGATCTGGCTGCCTGGCTGCTGCGCGACCGGCCGGAGTGGCCGCGCGAGCGCATCGTGGCGGAGTCGGAGCGCGGCGTCCAGCAGATCATCGCGGTGCGAGCGCCTGTGGCCATCCACGTCCTCTATTGGACCGCGTTCATCGACGATGCCGGCGAGTTGCACTTCGCCCCGGATATCTACGATCGCGACGGCCCGCTCGACGCGGCGATGCGCGCACGGCCCTCGTCGCGTTGACCGCCATCACAACCGCGAAGTGACCTCCGACCTCGCGTGCGGGCAACGCAGGCGCAATGTTATCCATGAAGGAGAAAGCCATGAAAAACCAGAAAGACCTCAATCTCAAACATGACGTCGAAGCGGAGCTGGAATGGGATCCGGAAGTCGACGCCAGGAAGATCGGCGTCGAAGCCGTAGGCGGCGTGGTTACGCTCGTCGGTCACGTTCACAGCTACCACGAGAAGTGGAATGCCGAGAACGTCGCCAAACGCGTCCACGGCGTGAAGGCAATCGCGAACGATCTCGAAGTGCAGCTGGCATTCGAAGATCACCGCGACGACAGTGATATCGCGCGGTCGGCGGTCTCCGCGCTGGAATGGAACTTCGCCATACCCCGCGACCGCGTCCGCGTCGTCGTGGCGAAGGGCTACCTCACGCTCGAGGGTGAAGTGGAATGGCAGTTCCAGAAGAACGCCGCCCTCGATTCGGTGCGTCACCTTCGCGGCGTCCGCGGTGTCAGCAACCAGATCACGCTCAAGCCGCACGTGTATGCCGGCGACGTGAAGGCGAAGATCGAAGCGGCCCTCAAGCGCAGCGCTGAGATCGACTCCAAACAGGTCACGGTCGAGACCACCGACGGAAGCGTCACGTTGCGTGGCAAGGTTCACTCGTGGATGGAACGCCAGGATGTCGTCAACGCCGCCTGGTCGGCTCCCGGTGTGAAGAACGTGATCGACCACCTGGCGATCAGCGTGTAGGCCGGGCGGGAGTCGGGAGTCGGGGGTCGGGGGTCGGGGGTCGGGGTCGGGAAACTCGGCCCCACCAGCGCATGACGATCTTCCGGTGAACCGGCTTTCAGCGGGATGGGTCGGACTGAAGAGTCCGACCCATCGTGGTTCCCTTCGCAGGCGCATCCCGAGTCTTGATGTATCGGCGGTCACAGCAGACATGTGAGCGCAATCGCTGACTCGGTTGGCCGTTCGGCGATTCAATGCTCGGTGGAGTCCCGGTCCTCATGATCTGTCCCGCGCCACGCGTCATCACATTCGATATCGGCCGCCCGCCGACCGATCGGTTCACAACAGCCGAGCCGCTTTGCATCGCCGAAATGCTCTCGCTCATCGAGGAGCTCGCGGACCTCGGCGTCGAACGAATCCGCCTTCTCCTTCACAACGTCGAAGCCCTCGATGATTTCGAGCGTCTGATCCACTATGCGCGCGGACGCCGTTGCAAGGTCACGGCCGTTTGCCGGGCGGCTGCCGATGCCGCATCCATCACAGCCATTGCCGCGGCGAAACCCGACGCGATCGCCGTACCGCTGCACAGCCATACCGCGGATATCCACCGCGCGGTAGCGGGCGAGATCGACTGGAGCCAGAGCATTTACCTGGCCAGAACCGTCCGCGAAACCGGTATGGCGCTGGAGATCGAGACGACGATCACGTCCGGCAATGCGCTGCCGCTCCTGCCTCTCAGCGAGGTCGTGGAAAGCCTGCATGCCGCTTCGTGGCACCTCGACTTTTCACGCGCCCGGCTGAGCGATGCCATTGCCACCTCCGCGGCGACCGCATTGGTTCATATCGCCGCAAGCGGACGCATGCGCGTCTCCGTACACGAGCTGCCGCTGCTTCGCGGCATCGTCCGGCGGCACGCGGCCGGTCTTCCGCCCGCTACTCCACCACTGGTCGTAACGACCGGCGTAACCGACACGATGCATGTTTCGTGGTCGGGCGACGTCCAGACCGGCGGCGTCGTCGTCGGGAACGTACGGGCTCAGACACTCGACACGATCCAGGAGTTGTCGAGGGCGCGCAGGAAACCTCGCTTACGCGGAGGAGCGGAGATCACCGAGGTTCGAGGTTCTCTGCTCCGGGCCTCCGCGTGAGTCTCTGATTCCGAGCTCCTCCTCCAGGTATCGAGTGAGCTCGCCAATCTCTCGTTCGAGCGCCAGCAGCAACGCCGGAAGGCGCGGCTGCTCCGCCGCCGTGAGCCGTTCGATCCGATACGCTGCCTCATACACGTCGCCCTGCGCAAAGTAGCCTACGCATCCTTTGAGAGAGTGCGCCGCGTAGGAAACCGCACCCGCGTCGCCGGCGTTGAACCCGGAGCGGATCTCCTCGATAAGAATCGGGCAGCGGCCGAGAAATGCCGCGACAATCTCCTGCACGAAATCGGCGTCATCGTCGAACGATGCCAGGAGCTCCGCGCGCGTGACGTAGGGAGAGGTCGACTGGATGGCAGCAGTGCTCATGATCATCCTTTCAGGAGGCCAGGCGGACGTCGTTCGAGTGCGGATGCGCGCGCGCCACCTCGGGCATGAGCCGGTCGACCGCCTCGCGGAGGATCCCGGGCTTGATCGGCTTTTCGAGGTATTCGTCGACATGGAACTGCTTGAACGCCTCATTGCGGTAGGCGACTCCGTGATAGAGCGCCGACATCACGATGATCGTCATCCCGCGGGTACGGGCATCCGTCTTCAGCCGGCGGCAGAGCTCACGGCCGTCCATCTTCGGCATCAGCGCATCGGTCAGCAGAAGGTCGGGGACGATCGTCAGAGCAATCGCATACGCCTCCTCGGGGTTCTCGTTCGTCAATGTGGAGAAACCGATGGCGCGCAGAGCGCGCTCCGTAATGCTGAGTACCAGCGGATCGTCGTCGACGATCAATGCGAAGGGACGTGGCAGCGAATGCGGGTCGATCGAGCGCAAGCGCGTCACGGCATCCTTTCGTTCCGTCCGCCTCCGCTCCCACATCCCGAACGGGGCGTTGATCCAGAACTCGTTGCGTCTGATGTAGGTCGCGTCGCAAGCGCAACTTCCGCAGTGCGGGCAGACAAAGGTCCGTTCCCGGGCGATGCACTCGCACCACGAGGCATTGATCGCATCAAACGGAACACGGCAATGGAAACACGCTGCTGTGTAGCTACGTTGCGGAATCTGAAAGTCAGGTTCGGTCATGGCAACTCCCGGCCACGTTCCTGATCAAGCGGCGGACCAGACCCTGCAATTCACGCAAGCCCTTGAAGAGATGACGCGTTAGCTGGCACTCTTCGAATCGGAGAGCGTGCGGATACGAGAAAGCGTCCACATTCGGCACACCCTGATCTGCAATTCGGTGAAGGACCCTGGAAAGTGTGTATGTCCGAATACAGAGCGCTAGCGTAAAGACCCGCATCCGTCCCCTCTCATAGAGTGGCTCTCACCCCGCTCAAGTGGGAATCAGATCGCCGACGGACCCCACGGTTTGCGACGCTGCTCCGCACTCACGCCAGGCCCTTTTTGTCATTCTCTTTCCAGAGTCGTCTCCCCACGGAGGAACTGCTGTGAGCACGGCGCTCACGGACGTGCTCCTCCAACAGACACCGGACGCGGTGGTCGTTACCACGCCGGATGGGAAGGTGTTGTACTGGAACAACGAGGCGGAGAGCGTTTTCGGCTATTCGAGCGCCGAGGCGGTCGGTCAGCCGCTCGACGCGCTGATCGTCCCGTCCGGGCATCACGATCTGTACCTTCAGTTCAGACGGGAGGCTCTGTCGAAGGGGAGCTGTACGTTTGAGACGACTCGCAGGCGGAAGAACGGCTCTCTCGTCCACGCCCTGGTAACGAACAAGGTCGTTTACGACAAACAGGGGTGCGCCGAATTCATGGTCACCACGCAGAAAGACGTCACGCAACTGAAAGTTCTGCGCGACGCCAAGCTGGTCGAATCGAAGTTCCGCGACCTTCTCGAGTCGACCCCCGACGCCATCATCATGGCCAACGAGACCGGCCGCATCGTGTTGGCGAACAGCCAGGCCGAGACGCTCTTCGGCTACGAGCGAGGCGAGCTGCTCGGCCAACTGGTCGAGCTACTGCTGCCCAGCAGCTTCCGCGGCGGCCATGTAGCGCATCGCTCCGGATACTTTGCCCAGCCGCGTACGCGCTCGATGGGTGCCGGTCTGGAGCTCTATGGGCTCCGCAAGGATGGAAGGGAGTTCCCGGTCCAGATCAGCCTCAGCCCTCTGCGGACCGACGAGGGAATGCTGGTCATGAGCGCGATCCGCGACATCAGCGAGCAGAAGCGGGCCGAGCAGAAGTTCCGAGGCCTGCTCGAGTCTGCCCCCGATGCCATGGTCATCGCCAACCGCGCGGGCGAAATCGTTCTCGTGAATGCCCAGACGGAGCGTTTGTTCGGATATCCGCGGGAAGAGCTTCTCGGCAGGAAAGTGGAGATTCTGGTTCCGGAGCGCTTTCGCGGAGTGCACCCCGGCCATCGCACCGGCTTTTTCAAGGAGCCGCGCGCGCGGTCGATGGGCGACGGGCTGGAGCTTCACGGCCTCCGCCGGGACGGGTCGGAGTTTCCCGTCGAGATCAGCCTCAGTCCACTGGAGACGGAGGAAGGAACTCTGGTCTCGAGCGCCATCCGCGACATCACCGACCGCAGAGGCATCGAGCGCACGCTGCAGGAAAAGAACGCGGAACTGGAGAGGGCCAATCAGGCCAAGGATCGTTTCCTGGCCAGTATGTCTCACGAGTTGCGTACACCGCTGAACGGCATCATCGGCTTCGCCGAGTTTCTCTCCGACGGGAAGCCCGGTCCTCTCAACGAAAAGCAGAAGGAGTACCTCGGCGACATCCTCAACAGCGGCCGTCATCTCCTTCATCTCATCAACGACATGCTCGACCTGGTGAAGGTCCAGGCCGGAAAGGTCGAGCTGAGCGTCGAGCCGTTCTCTCTCCGCGAGGTGATCAGCGAAGCGTGTACGGGCGTGCGCCCGGCCGCGGAAGCCAAGCGGATCGAGTTGACGGTCGACATCGCCCCCGGGCTCGGCGTCGTAACTCTCGACCGGCAGCGCATCAAGCAGATTCTCTACAACCTGCTGTCGAACGCCTTGAAGTTCTCCGACGAAGGCGGACACGTCTCGATCGCGGCAACGCTTCATGGAGAAGACCGGTTCCAGCTGGCGGTTTCCGACGACGGCATCGGCATCCGCGCGGAAGACGTCGGCCGCCTCTTCACGGAATTCGAGCAGCTGGAGACAGGGACGGCCCGCCGCTTCGGGGGAACGGGACTGGGACTGGCGCTCACACGCAGCCTTGCCACTCTCCACGATGGCGTGATCGACGTGGAGAGCGTGTTTGGAAAGGGAAGCACGTTCCGCCTGGTGCTGCCTCGCACGGCCACGGGAGTGAGCAAATGAGCAGCGCCAGCATTCTCGTCGTCGATGACAACAGTACCAACCGAAAACTGGTCTCCGACGTCCTGCAGTGCGACGGCTACCGGATTCTGCAGGCCAGCGACGCGGAGACGGCGCAGGAGATCATCAGGAGCACGCCGCCCGATCTGATCCTGATGGATATCGCCCTGCCGGGCATGGACGGTCTGACGCTCACTCGTCTGCTCAAAGCGGACGTAGCGACGCGTCACATCATCATCGTCGCGCTGACAGCCTTTGCCATGAAGGGCGATGAGGCCAAGGCGCGGGAGGCGGGCTGCGACGGATACATCACCAAGCCGATCGATACGCGTACGCTCCCGAACGCCGTAGCCGATCATCTGGTGCAGCACGCAAGCGCCGAAACGATTCGGAGTCAATCATGAAGATTCTCGTCGTCGAGGATCAGGCCATCGAGTTGAAGCTCGCGGTCCTCGTACTCAGCGCGGCCGGTCACGATGTGACGCGCGCCGAGGCCGCCGATCAGGCTCTGGCGTCGATCAGAGCAGATGAGCCGGACCTCATCCTGATGGACCTGTGGATGCCCGGGATCGATGGGCTGATGCTCGTGCGCAGGCTCAAGGCCGACCGGGCCACGCGCGACATCCACATCGTCGCCGTCACCTCGTACCCGGAGAAATTCTCCAGGGCCGAGGCGATCCAGGCCGGTTGCGATGCCTACCTCGGGAAACCGCTCAATACGCGGGACCTTCCGGAGGTGTTGGCAGCGGTAGTGGAAAACGCGGAGAAACGATCGGATCCATGAGACGGTTGACTATCCTGGTCGTCGACGACCAGCCGATCAATCTCAAGCTCCTGCGGGCACAACTGGAAGGAGAAGGGCACACGGTCGTCGAGGCTTCCCATGGCGCGGAGGCCTTGGCGGTCATGGACCGGACGACGGTCGAGGTCATCGTCTCCGACATCCTCATGCCGGTCATGGACGGCTACCGGCTCTGTTATGAAGTGCGGCGCAGCGAACGGTTTCGCGAGTTGCCGCTCATCATCTACACCGCCAGCTACGTTTCGCCGTCCGATGAGAAGTTGACCCTGGACCTCGGCGCGGACAAATACCTGCGCAAACCGGCGCCCGTGGAGGAGATCATGCGCGCCATTGGCGAGGCGCTCTCCAGCCCCCGCCGGCAGCCGGCGGCGGCCACGGACACCGCGGATGTGCTCAAGGAGTACAGCGCGCGCCTCGTGATGAAGCTCGAGGAGAAGAACATCGAGCTGACAAAGGCGGTCAGCCAGTGCAGCCTGCAGACCATCGCCCTGGAAACCGCCGCGGAGGCGGTCCTCATCACCGACGCGGGCGGAACGATCCTCTGGATCAACCAGGCCTTCACGAAGACGAC
>DATLWH010000067.1:0-6528 GCA_035576505.1 Thermoanaerobaculia bacterium
TGCCTTCCGGCATCGCCGCCGTGATGGCCACGATCTTCAGATCGCGTTTGGCCAGCTCGATCAGCGTCTCGGCGAACACGGCGGTGTAACTTGGTGCCGACGTCTTCGTCGACTTGACCACCTCGCCTGACTCGATGTCGAACGGTGTGACGCCGTGCGACCAGATCGGCTTGTTCTCCGCCGGAACGTACCCCTTCCCCTTCTTCGTGATCACGTGGACGAGGAGCGGGCCGTTGTAGTCCTTGTTCTTCTCGAAGAGATCGATCAGGAAATCGAGATCGTGGCCGTCGTAGGGGCCGAGGTACTTGAAGCCGAGCTCCTCGAAGAGCGTCCCCGGCACGATCATGTGCTTGAAAAGCTGCTCCATGTCGCTGGCCATCCCGTGGAGCCTGCCTCCGACGAGGGGGATGCGATCCATGATCCCTCGGGCCAGGTCTTTGGCCTGGTTGTAGGCCTGCCCCTTGATGATCCCGTTGAGGTATCCCGACATGGCTCCGACGTTCGTCGAGATCGACATGTCGTTGTCGTTGAGGATGATCATCAGCTTGCGTTTGAGATGCCCGGCCTGGTTGAGGCCCTCCAGCGCCAGGCCGCCCGACAGTGCGCCGTCTCCGATGACGGCCACGACGCGGTAGTTCTCGTTCTTGATGTCGCGCGCCACGGCGATGCCGAGGGCGGCGGAGATCGAGGTCGAGGCGTGCCCGGCGTTGAAGACGTCGTACTCCGACTCCTCCCGTTTGCAGAAGCCGGAGATGCCGCCGTGCATACGGATCGTGTCGAACGTATCGCGGCGCCCGGTGATGAGCTTGTGCGGATACGACTGATGGCCCGTGTCGAAAACGATCTGATCGCGCGGGGTGTTGAAGACGTAGTGCAGCGCCAGCGTCAGCTCGACGATGCCGAGGTTGCCGCCGAAGTGGCCGCCGATCCTCGAAACCACGTCGATGATGCGGTAGCGGATCTCGCCCGCCAGCTCATGGAGCTGCTTGCGATCGAGCTTCCGAAGTTCCTTCGGGGAGTTGATGGTGTCGAGGAGCGTCATGGCAGCAGCGGCGCCTCACGATCGCCGTTCGCAGATGAAACGCGCGATCCCTGCGAGATAGTTCACAGGGCCAGTGATGATAGCAGCGTTGTGCAGGGCTTCGGCCAGTAGCGACTCAACCCTGGCCCGCGCCGCATCCGTACCGAAGAGCGCCGGGTATGTCAGCTTCCCTTGTGCAAGATCTTTCCCAGCGGTCTTTCCGAGCGTGGCCGCGTCTTCTTCCTGATCGAGCAGATCGTCGACGATCTGGAAGGCCAGCCCCACGGCGTTCCCATAGCGGCGAAGGGCTGCCACCTCGTCGTCGGAGGCGTTCGCCAGCAGACCGCCTAGGACCACCGATGCGGTCAGTAGCTTGCCGGTCTTGTTGCGGTGGATGAAGTCGAGCTGTTCAGGCGTCGCCTCGTTCGCTCCCGTGGCGATGATGTCGGCGACCTGCCCACCGATCATCCCCTTCGAGTCGACAGCAACGGCCACTTCGCCCACGGCGCGTAGCTGGCGCGCGGCGTCGACGCCGGCCACCGGCCGCGCCAGCCATGCGAACGCCTCGGTCAGGAGAGCGTCGCCGGCGAGAATGCCCATGGCCTCGCCGAAGACCACGTGCGTCGTCTTGCGCCCGCGGCGGAGGTCGTCGTTGTCGAGCGACGGAAGGTCGTCGTGAACCAGAGAGTAGGTGTGGATCAGCTCCAGCGCGGCGATCGGAACGAGCAGCTCTTCGACGTCAGCGCCGCACGCCTCCGCGGCGGCGATGGCGACGATCGGCCGGATCCGCTTGCCTCCGCCGAGCACGGCGTACCGCATCGCCTCGTTGATGACGCCGGGAGGCGTATCCGCGGGCGGGAGATTCGCGTCCAGCACACGATCGACAAGTTGTCGTTTGTCGCTCAAGTAGCCGTCGATCGCGCTCACTCCTCGTCGTCCTCTGAATGCAGCTCGGCATGCAGCTCGGGCGCCTCATCGAGATCCTCGCTCTCGAACGGCTCGATTCTCGGCTGGCCCTTCGCGTCGGCGAGGATCAGCTCGATCTTCTTCTCCACCTCCTCGAGCTTCTGATTGCAGAAGCGCGAAAGACGGACGCCTTCCTCGAAGAGCTGCAGCGACTCATCGAGCGGCATCTCTTCCGATTCCAGACGCTTCACGATCGTCTCGAGTTGCTGGAACGCTTTTTCGAATTCGTTGGATTTGCGGGCCATAGGTACGAAGGGGAGTTATAGCTGATTTGGGCGGGTTACAATGATGGCTATGCGACTGTTTCTCAGCTACGACTCGCGCGATTCGCAGTTTGCAGAGGCGTTGCTTCCTCGACTTCTGGCGCAGAAACTCGAGGTCTGGGATCCTGCCAGAGACCTCTACCCGGGCAGCAACTGGCTATTGGAGGCCGGTCGGGCATTCGAGCGAGCGGATGCTGTCATCTTCCTGATTTCGGAGCATAGCGTGGATACCCCCGCATTGCGGCGCGAGGTCCAGTATGCGATTTCCAATCTCCGATTCAAGGATCGTGTAGTGCCGGTCATTCTCTCCCGAGGCATGAAGAACATCCCGTGGATACTTGAGAAGATGACCGTCATCGACGCTACGGATCACGATATGGACCGCGTCGCGAAACTGGTAGCCACCGCGATGCCTCGCTCCGAAATGAAAGGCTCAACGACGCGGCATGCTCCGTCAGGCAAGGCACGTTCGAAGCGTCCCGCGCTGGGGAAGAGCTCTGCGGCGAGAGCGTCGAGGACCCGTCACTGAAAGCGTGCGTTGAGAGCCGATGGACTTGCCGACCGAATGCCGTTTACCCTCGGCTGAATACTGATGGCGTCGCGAAAAGTCCCTTCTTCTCCAGGCCCGATTCCAGCCGAGCAGAGGGTCGGGAGCCAGGTTCACCCCGCTAGCCAGTTGGAACCTGGGTCACCCATCTGGGGCATCACCTACCGGCCGTAGCTCCGGCCACACCGACTCGATGCCCAGCGTTTTCGCGTCAACCGTGCATTGCAGCCCACCGCGCTTGAGCCGCACTTCGATTCCATCCCCGATGGCCACCGCATTCGCATCCAGGATGGGCTTGCGGCGGCCTCGTTTCGTGCGCGAGAAAGCGATGGCGTAGCCGCGCGAGAGGACCGAGAGCGGCGAGACCGCGCCGAGCGTGGCCACCGTGGAGCGGAGGTGCTCGCGTTCACGCGCCACCTGCGCCGGAAAGCGGAGCAGCGGTTCATTCACCGCCATGAGCCGCGCACGCATGGAGCGGGCTCGCGCCTCGAGCATGCGAAAGAGCGTCACACGGCTGCGGTTCAGGCGTTCGCGGCGAAGAGCGATCCGGCGCGGCAGCAGGCCCAGGCGATCCGACGAAGCGAGATGGCGCAGTTCGTGGCGGTAGTTGCGGACGCGCGACTCGACCACGTGCCGCACGCGGCGGGTCATGTGATCGAGCTGCGCACAGATCTCGCTCTTGGCCCGGATCACGATCTCCGCGGCGGCAGACGGGGTCGGCGCGCGGAGGTCGGCCACGAAGTCGCAGATCGTGAAATCGGTCTCGTGTCCGATCGCGGAGATTGTCGGGATCGTGCAGCCGGCCACCGCGCGGGCCACCGACTCCTCGTTGAACGCCCACAGGTCCTCGAGAGAGCCTCCCCCCCGGCAGATCAGAACGACATCGTGGAGCTGCCAGCGCGAGAGGTGGCGGAGGGCGATGGTGATCTCGCGCGAGGCCTCTCTCCCCTGCACGCGCACGGGGTAAACCTGCACGTGAAGGCCCGCGAAGCGGCGTCCGAGCACGTTCAGCACGTCGCGGATGGCGGCGCCGGTCGGACTGGTGACGATGGCGATTCTCCGCGGCAGCATCGGGATCGGCTTCTTCCTGGCCGGGTCAAACAACCCCTCGTCTGAGAGTTGCTTCTTGAGCTGTTCGAAGGCCAGCTGCAGCGCACCCAGGCCGGCCGGTTCGACCGCCACGGCGTTGAGCTGGAACTCTCCCTTCTGCTCGTAAAGAGTCAGACGCCCGCGGACGACGAGTTGCAATCCGTTCTCGATGCGGAAGCGGAGAAAGCGCGCGTTCGTGGCGAAAAGGACCACGCGCATCTGCGCGCGGGCGTCTTTGATCGAAAAATAAAGGTGGCCGGCCGCCGAGCGAACGACATTCGTGGCCTCCCCCTCGACGCTTATGTCGTTGTATCGAAAGAGCTCTACGTTGATCTGACGGATGAGCTCACTTACCTGCCAGACGCGCTCTGCCATTCGCCCATCTTAGATAAATAAATTTAGGCAAGCTAGTTGCTCTGCCATTCCGTAGCCGCGAGGCACTTTGACGAGCTGCGATCGTAACGCAGCAAGGAGCAGGAAAATGAGAACGAAGACAATTCTGAAGAAAGCAGTTGCCGGCCTGGGGTCGGCGGCGTTCGCGATCGCACTGAGCGCGTGCGCGCACCACGATGTTGCAACAGACCAGTATGGTCAGATTCGTACCGAGACACCGGCGGCGACGGCAGACAGTGGCCAGACCGTCGGCACAGCCCCGGCTCCGAACAACACGGCGGGCGTCGGCAGCTCGTCGACACCGGCCGCGATCTCCGGTCCGGCAGCCGTCGACAGCACCGGGCGTGCTTACACCAGTAGCTCTGTCGGCAGCACCGGCAACGGCTCCGGCATCGGCACCAACACCAACGTCAACCTCATCCCGAAAAAGACCGGTTCGGACGTAACGGTCACGGAGACGCAGGCCACGGTGGAGACCCCGGTCGTCGTTGAGACCCCGGCCCCGGCCCCGGTCATCGCCGAGACTCCGGCCCCGGCCCCCGTCATCGTCGAGACTCCGGCACCCGCTCCGGTAGTCGTCGAGACGCCGGCTCCGATGGCTTCGAGCACGGAGACGCCCACCGAGACGCCGGTCAAACATCACCGCCGTCTGCACAAGGACTAACCCCCAACTCATCGCAGTACGTCAGGGCGCGGGCAACCGCGCCTTTTTTGTTTTCACAGAGTGGATTAGTAGATCAAGTGGATCAGTAGATCAGTCGATCGGTGGATCAGGGCGGGCTCTGCTCCAGTAGATCAGTAGATTAGTAGGATCAGCGATCAGCGCCTGCTCTGATCACTGATCCACTAATCTACTAATCCACGAATCACCAATCCACGAATCACTTCTTCTTCTTCGCGGCCGGCGGAGGCGGTGGAGGCGGCGCCAGCGGCTTTGTCAACGCCTCCATCCAATCCGCTTTTCCCGTCACGCGCTCCAGATGCGGGTAGCGCTCCCCGCCGTGGTAGTCGACGGATACCGTCGCGAAGAACTCACCGCTCCGAACGATGAGCTCCATCGGCGTGGTGGCGGTGGCGGACGCCTTGACGATCTCGCGCAGCCGAGCCGTCGTGAAGGTGCGGCCGTTGACGGCGATGATGTGCGCTCCCGGCGCGATGCCGGCCCGTGCGGCCACCGAGCCCGGCACCACGTCTCCGATCGTGCCGTTTTCGCTGACCGCGAAGCCGAGCGACGCGTTGAGATCAGCGCCCTTGTTGCGGCCTTCGTAGTACTGCAACGCGGTATTCGGCTTGTCGGTGTAGACGAGGTGCCAGCCGGCCTGCTCGATGCCGCCCATCGGCGGGGTCGCGGAGAGCGACGTCAGCCGCTGATTGAGGAACGTGCGCCAGTCGTTCGGCGCCACGGCGTTGAGCGCGGCCACGATGTCGTCAAACGTATATGGCTTGAGCTCAGGATGTCCGCTCGTGCCGCCGTAGAAGGCGCGGCAGAAATCGTCCAGCGACCGTTTTCCGTTCGTCAGCGACCGGATGGTCATGTCGGTGTCGAGCCACAGCAGTTCCCCCTCGGGGTAGTAATCGACGCTGCGCCGCCAGTTCGTAGACGCCCCGGGCGCGTCGTAGAGCAGTTGCGCGGCCACGGCGGTGTCGAGCAGCGGACGCCACGTGCGGCCGACATGCTCGGTCATGTTGGCGGCGGTCTCGGCGAGGTTCTCGCGATAGTCGTCGGCCGAGAGGATTCCGCTGCGCACCGGCAACAGATCGCCGAGGTATTCGGTCAGCCCTTCGTAGACCCAGAGCAGCTCGCCCGTCATCGGCTTGTCGTAATTGCCGGTGGCCAGTCCGGCCGGGCGGCGGTATTTGCCGTTCCATGAGTGTACGTACTCGTGTGCCAGGAGAGTCGAGTTCCACTTGCGCGGGTTGTCTTCCCGCAACTGATTCTCGTTCGTGCGGTCGTCGCTCGACTCGTGATGCTCCAGGCCGAAGTGTGCGACCGCGTCGCTCAGCGTCAGCAGCCAGTCGTAGTGGCGATAGTGCTCGGCGCCGAAGAGCGCCGCCGCCTCGTCCACCAGGCGGCCGTACTGCGCCGGAAAGTCGTCCGGCGTCTTTGTCGCTTCGTTGCTCTCGGAGAGAAGGTTGATCGTATGTTTGAGCGCCGAATGGCTGGGGATCTCGATCTTGCGCAGGATCATCCCGAGCTGCACGGGGGAATCGATGACGTGCGTCAGCGACCCGGATTCGAATCGAATCTC
>DATLWH010000068.1:0-2656 GCA_035576505.1 Thermoanaerobaculia bacterium
GTTGACGGTGATTGGAAAAGCCTAGGCAAAGCACCCTGGGTGCTCAATCCGCCCGGGTGCTTTCTTCGGGCGAGCCTCATCGATCGGATGGAGCGTGCCGGCTTCACCCCAATGATTGTGGCTGAAATCCACAACATGCATATGCAGCTGGCGTTCGTTCAGTCCGGCTATGGTGTCGGGCTGCTACCCGCTCGCTTTATTGCCAGGAATCATTCTATCGATCCCGTGAAAATATTGCATCCTCCGTCGTTTGACCTGCACCGATCCGTCGCGATAGTCCGGGTTGGGCAACTCGGCGCCTTGGAGAAGGCTGTCGAACTGTTGGAACACGGGTTTCGGCAATTGTTTGACGCGGCCGACACCACGAAGCCCGTGACGAGGCACAGAAGAGGTGTGCCCGCGAATCGGCGGGCGGTGCGAACGGCCAAGTAGTCCCTGGACATCACTTGTTGGAGCTCAGCCCTCTCGAGGGACATTTCGTCCTTGGTTCTTGACCGCCGGGAGGATCGAGCCAGGCGACCCGCTCCGCATGGTCGCGCGCCGATCAGCTTGGCAGGCAGTCCACGAGATGAACTCGTTGCTCTCGTAGCTTGACTTGTACTCCTGATGCTCTGGTCCCGCCTTGGATTGCGCGGCGAGTCGGGAAAGACCGTGGTGCAACGGACGCCCATGGCCGGCCTCATGCTGGCCGCGTTTGCGTCGCGCGCGCTCATGCCTCAGCGCTTCACGTCAGGTTCTACATTCGCGGTAGGCGGCTTGCCGGCTGGCTGTGGCGGGAGGACTCGAACCTCCGACCACCGGATTAACAACTCCGCGTTTGTCTCGGGACATACGCGGATATCTCCTTTCCTCAGCATGTTACCTCGGTCTGGACTTGTCCGTACCTGTGCGAAAACGCGCACATTAGACACGCGTTAGACGCGCCGATCTGATGAGAGCGGGCCCTCAGCACCCTCGTGGCGCTCGCATTGGTTGTATCTGGAACTGAAGGTGGTCGCCGAGCAGGTGGCGGTGCCAGCGCGATCGGGGATCGCGGAGCTGTCGGCCCGTCGGCTGCATGGTCCTCAACGATCGGCACGAGGCTACTCATGCGCGGTGCTAGGCGCATGGAAGGGCTGGGCTCCCTCCTCCGCCGCTTGCGAAGAATGCCCAGCGCGATGGCGGTTTCCCGGCGATCAGCGGTGACGGGACCGCTGAAGGGCTGCATCGACGAGACGGGTCACCGCGTCGATGGTCGCTCGCGGATCGATACCCGCAGCTGTCAGCTCCGCATCGATTTCCGCGGGAGTCATGGCCTCGAAACGTGCCAAGGTCAGCTCTGCCTCGACAATCGCGGAGTAGGGACTTCCGTGCTCGGCTTCGGTTTCAGATTCGGCTGCAAAAGAACTCGTCAAGATTGGGCTTCCTCTCTGAAGTCGTTCTTATTGCTCTGCCGAGCAGATGGGTCGAATTTGCCACACCGAAGCTTTTTCTTGCTCAACGGCGCCAGGCGCTCCTTCGTCGCCTCAGGCGCTTATCGAGATTGCGGATGTCGGAAACGGAGATACCGAGCTCGGTGGCCAGTTGTTCGGCTGTAGCATCCTCGCGTACGGCGCGGAGACGCGCATAGCGTGCGAGGTCTGGCTCGAGCCCGGCAATGAAATGCTCTAGCTCATCACGCGCGAAGACCTCCCCGGTAAAGTCGTGGTCCCACGGGAGGAGCCGCTCGCTGACCTCGTCCGGCTGGTCGTCTCCGATCGGCAGATGCGGTCCACGCCGCCACGTTCTCTCCGCGTCGTGGCTGACGAGGCTGTCGATGACGCTACAGAGAAAAACAAACAGCGTCACCTTCGCACTGAGGGCGGGCTCGAATCGGCGGCTGCCGTCCAGTAGCCGCCGCACGGCTTCCTGCACGTAGTCCGCCGCCAGCGAGCCGTACGACTTCGCCGCCCGACCGTGACGGGCCAGCCGCGTATGCGCGTAGGCCAGAAGTCGCGGCACCATGACGTTCCAGTCGACACTTTCGATTAGGCGGGGGAACGCTGCCTCCGGGTTCCGCATGTCGATGAGGCGTGTCGCTAAGCCACTCTCGATCTCGGCGGCGACGACGAGGAACAGCGACGAGCCCGCCGCAGCGGCTTTGTTCGCGCCTTCGAGGATCCTGCCAAGCGCCTCCCTGACGACCTCTCCGGCGTCGATCACTGCCCAGGGATCACGCGGCCATGACCGCGTGATTTGGTGTGCCGCGAAGGCGAGGAGGCGCGGCACCAAGTCCGACCAATCCACCTCTTCGACCAGATCGGCGATGGATTGAGCTTCAGCGAGTGCGGCAGCCGACAGATCCTCGCCGGTGGTGATGTGATGCCACCGGAGCAGCGCGTCGGCGATCTCTGCCGCCGTCTCCGGATGGACGCGACGCTCGTCGTTCGCCCGGATGCGCTGCGCGATGCGCAGCATGCCGCGCTCGGCGACCAGCTCGATGAGCGAATTGCCATCGCGGGTCTTCACGGCGCGCTCGATATACGGGGCGACGTCAACTGAGGCGATGCCCCCCAGCGCCTGGTCGATTTTTCGACGATGTTGTGCGAAGTCGCGCGTCAGGGCATTGCCGAACGGAACCATCCAATCGGAGTGGTCAGCACCCGCGACCGCCGGAACTTCATCGGAGTGATCCGCG
>DATLWH010000069.1:0-4116 GCA_035576505.1 Thermoanaerobaculia bacterium
AAGGGGAGGGCGATCAGGAAGAGGTCGAGGCCGAGGTGCGGCCGGGCGCTGAACCAGTCGACCAGACGCTGGGCCGTGTGCGCCGGTTCATAGTTCGTCGGTTGAATGTCCCGCACGATGAGTGCGGTCATGAACAGCGAG
Source organism: Thermoanaerobaculia bacterium (assembly GCA_035576505.1). GTDB lineage: Bacteria > Acidobacteriota > Thermoanaerobaculia > Gp7-AA8 > Gp7-AA8 > JADGNZ01. Next base: position 142 of record DATLWH010000069.1, read on the forward strand.
GCCGGGAAGATGAGGATCCACTCGGTAGCGGCGATGGTGCGTTTGATTGCGTTCATGAGTACTTTGTAGTACAAAGCACAGTGACAGGTCAAGCCGGATGAGGAGCCCGACCGATCGTTCAACGATCCCGTTCCAGAACGAAATCGAGCGCCAGCTCCAGCGCTTCCTTTGCCGGGGAATCGTCGAACGGCTCCAGCGCCGCGCGGGCCCGGTTGGCGTAGTCGCGGGCGATGGCCCGCGTCTCATCGAGCGTCTCGTACTTGCGGACCAGGGCCAGCATCTCGGCCGGGTCGATGCCGTCGAACGACTTCACGGCGGCGATGAGGGCGATCTTCTCGCGCTCTGCCGGCGTGGCGCGCGGCATGGCCAGAATCAGCGGCAGGGTCAGTTTGCCTTCCTTCAGATCCGACAGCGCCGGCTTGCCCAGGACTTCCGTGCTCGAGGTGAAGTCGAGGATGTCGTCGATGAGCTGAAAGCAGATGCCGAGGTTCCGCCCATAGTCGAACAGCGATTGCCCGATCGCGTCAGGCTGTTTGACGAGATAGGCGGGGATCCGGCAGCAGGCGCCGAAAAGCAAAGCGGTCTTTCGCTCCACGATGGAGAAGTAATCGTCGACGGAGAGGTCGGCGCGTCCGTTCTGTTCGAGCGCGAGAATCTCCCCCTCGATCATCCTGATGGTCGTGGTCGACAGCAGACGCAGCACATCGAGATCGCCCTCGGCCAGGGCCATCGACATCGAGTGCATGAAGATGTAGTCGCCGACGAGTACGGTGAGGTTGTTGCCCCAGCGGTAGTTGATCGAGGTCCGCCCGCGGCGCACCTCCGCCTCGTCGATGATATCGTCATGGACGAGCGTGGCGTTGTGGATGAACTCGACGACGGCGCCGTAGGTGACATCGCGATGCCCCTCGTAGCGCAGCATTTGCGAGACGAGCAGGAGCAGGGCCGGGCGAAGCCGCTTGCCGCCGCCGGCCAGTATGTGATCGCCGACGTCCTGGATCGTCTTGATTTTCGACTCGAAATTGCGGGCGAGCTCCTTTTCGACGAGCTGGAGCTTCGGCGCCACGAGATCGAGAAGGCGCTCGGCGCGCGAGAGCTGTTCGATTGCCGCGCTGCTGGGTAGGGGGGACGTCACACCGCACAGAATAATCGAATTGGTCCGGAAGCCTCAACCGCGATAGTTCGTGAACTGCAGCGGAATGCCGTAGTCGTTTCCTTTGACGATGGCCATGGCCTTCTGCAGGTCGTCTTTGGCGCGGCCGGTGACGCGGACCTGTTCGCTCTGAATGGAGGCCTGAACCTTGAGCTTGGCCTCCTTGATCGCTTTCACGATGGCCTTCGCTTTTTCGATCTCGATGCCCTGCACGATCTTCGCTTTCTGCCGCACCGTCCCGCCGGCGGCCTGTTCGAGAACGGCGTAGTCGAGCGCCTTGAGCGAGACGCCGCGCTTGACCAGCTTCGACTCGAGGATGTCTTTGACGCTGCGCAGTTTCCCCTCGTCATCGCTGACGAGAACGATCTCCTCGGCGGTGAGCTCGATGGAGCTCTTGCTCCCTTTGAAGTCAAAGCGCTGGGCCAGTTCCTTCTGGGCCTGCTGAATCGCGTTCGAGACTTCCTGCATCTCGGTCTTCGACACGATGTCGAAGGAGAAATCCTGAGCCATGGGTGCCTCCTGGGGGGTGGGTTGTGGGGTGTGGGGGGTGGGAGAAAAGGCCGCGAGAGTAACTCGTCGAACGCATCTCGAACAGTGGCGTATCTCGTCGAGCGCCGCGTCTCTCTCTCCCACCCCCCACTCCCCACACCCCACCCCCTACTGTTGTACCACTTCCACACCGGCAGGCGGCGTGAAGCGAAAGAAATCAGGGCTCACGGTGTGCTTGGCGAAACCTGCGAATTCGAAGGTGGTCTCATTCCCGTCGCGGTCGGAATACGTGACGCGCTGGATGGCGTGGGTTGCTGGGGCGATGGTGATGGTGACGTTGCGGATCAGGGCCGAGGAATCCCGCGGCTGGAGCGTCGTGATCACGGTTCCGGCTCTGGCAGTCTCGCGGATGATGAAGTGGCGTTCGCGCGCCGCTGGATCGCCGATGATGAGGAACGGGAGCTCGGCCCGGCGCTGCTCGTCGACCGTCGTCACCGTCACCTGTTTCTCGGCAGGGATATAGAACCAGGAGCGGTTGCCGTCGAAGACGAAAACCTTTTGTTCGGGCCGCGTGTAGCTCCATCGCATCATCGGAAGCGTTCCGAAGACGACGCTGCCGCTGTCGATCTGGCTGTGCCTGAAGCCTTTCGGCGTGAAACTCTGGGTGAACTGTGCCTCGGTACCGGGCAGTGCGGCAGCCGCGCGGTCGAGCTCCGCGGCGTATGCGGCAGTGGCGGCAAGGGCGAGCGTGAGAAGGAGAGTCGTGATTTTCATGGGAAGTTCCTGGGTTGCCTGGTAGCAGAGTTGCTGAGTCAGTAGACGACCTTGCAACTCAGCAACCAAGCAACCCCGTAACCCGCTGTCGCCTACAACTTCTCGACTTCGATCGAAACGATGGCCGAATTGACAACAAAGATGCGGTCGTTCTTGCTCCGATCGAGCGGGAAGAGGAAGAAGCCGTTGCGCTCGGGGTTGTAATGGGCCACGCCGCGGATGACCTCGCCGTCGGCAAACTCCACTGCAATCGTGCTGCCGCTGGGCGGATCGAGCGGGTCGTCATGCTCGGAGCGCGGGAAGAAGAGGGCTTTCAGCGAGGAGAACGGCAGATCATCCTTCGCACCGTCGTCGCGCGTCACGCGGACGATCTGCTGGTCGACGTCGGTCTCGATGAGCGTGGCCCGCTCCGTCCGTCCGTCGCGATAGCGCAATACGACTGTCGTGGTCGAATCCATCAGAAGAGTTCCAGCCCCCAGAGGTCGTGAAGATGAATGATACCTTCGACGCGCCCCGAGACGTCGGCGATAAAGATTGAGGTGATCTTGCGCTGCTCCATCCTCTCCAGCGCGGCAGAGGCAAGCTCGTTGCCATCGATCGTGACGGGATCCGGTTTCATGCAATCGGCGGCGGTCTTTTTGAGGATCTCCGTGTCGCGCTGCAGCAGGCGCCGCAGATCGCCGTCGGAGATGGCCCCGGCCAGGACGCCTTCGTCATCGACGACCGCCGTAATGCCGAAGCCTTTGGCCGACATCTCGTAGATCACATCGTGCATCGGCGTTGCCAGCGGTACGACGGGCGTTTGCTCGCCGGAGTGCATCAGGTCGCACACGCGAAGGAAACGCTTGCCGAGCTTCCCGCCAGGATGAAGAAATGCGAAATCCTCCTCTTTGAAGCCCTTTCGCACGAGCAGGGCCATGGCCAGCGCGTCACCTAGGGCCAGGGTGGCAGTTGTCGAGGCGGTGGGCGCCAGGCCGAGGGGACAGGCCTCTTTCGAGATGGCTGCGGAGAGGTGGTAATCAGCGCCCTTTGCCAGCGACGACTGGGCGTTGCCGGTGATGGCCACGATCTCCGCGCCGATGCGCTTGATGCTCGGAAGCAGGCGCAGCAGTTCCTCGGTCTCGCCGGAGTTGGAGATGGCCAGGACGATGTCGCCTCGGACGATCATGCCGAGGTCGCCGTGAATCGCTTCAGCGGGATGGAGGAAAAAGGACGGCGTTCCGGTGGACGCCAGGGTGGCGCTGACCTTCTTGCTGATGATGCCCGACTTGCCGAGGCCCATCGTCACGACGCGGCCGGCCGTGGCGTTCATCAACTCGACGACGTCTACGAATATGTTGTCGAGATGGTCGATGATGCCGAGGATGGCCGCCGATTCGACTTCCAGCACCCGCCTTGCCTCGGCCAGGGCGGGGTGGATCTTGGCGTCACGAATGACGGCAGTTTTTCGAGGCTTGGACATCGGCGGTGATGGTATGCGACCGGGGGACAGCTTCTCAATGTTTCCGGGCGTTCTGTTCCTGCGGCAGGAGAAGAGCGAGGAGGGTTTCGCATACGGG
>DATLWH010000070.1:0-3869 GCA_035576505.1 Thermoanaerobaculia bacterium
CTCGACACCCCTCCCCGGGCGGGGGATAGCGTATCGCCCGCCCGGCCCGCGCCGAAGCCCTCACCCGTTTTCATCCGTGGTGACGCGGCGCGGCACCATCTCGTCTCAGGATGACGCATGAAGTCATAGGGCTTAATCACAGTTTCAATCTTGACGCGACCCTGGGCATCTCGCGCGAAGCACGCCGGAGGCGCTGCCGTAAATTAGCCGGTGGCAAGCGCCGAAGGACGCGCCGCCACCGGTCAGGGATCGACGTCTTCAGCGACCCCGGAAGGGGTCGCGGACGGTGCCCCGAGTTGACGACATGCCGAGAATCTCCGGCACCCCTCCGGGGTGCGACATTGTTGGAATCGCTAACCGGTGGCGGCGCGTCGTACGGCGCTTGCCACCGGCTGATTCACCGAACGCCTCCGGCGTGCCTCGCTCGTCCTCGGCGTAGCCAAAGCCGCCGGAGGCGGCTCGTACGGAAGCCGGTGGTGCGAGCGTCAGCGAGCGACCACCGGTTTCCATGCGAGGTCCAATGCATCGACCCCGGCAGGGGTCGCGGATAACCGGATGGATTGGATGCGATCGTGACCGGCCGGGTCGCGACCCATGTCCGGCAGGTCACGTGTCGCAGCCCCGTGGATCGTGATCGACGGTCCGTAGATCCCGATCTATCCTGGTAGATCGCGATCTAAGTCGGATAGATCAATATCAAACCATGGTTGATACCGATCCAAATTTTTAGATCGCGATCTATGCCCGATAGATCAATATCAAATCATGGTTGATGTGGATCTAAATTTTTGGATCGCGATCTATGCCCGATAGATCACGATCAAACCATGGTTGATCAATATCAAACCATGGTTGATATTTATCTAATCATGGTTGATACCGATCCAAGCTCGGTAGATCACGATCTGTCGCCGGTCGATCGTGCCCCTTCCCTTGAAGATCACGCCAAACGACGAAGCCATAAGTATCAGTCGATCAATGCTTTGACGCTAAGCGTGAGGCGAAGGCAACGGCCATCCCTGGCGCTGCATCCGAATGGTTCGCCGTCACCGCGAGCCCGCGGAGGCGCTCCGAGCCGGCAGTCGGATCTCACGTGTGCGTCGGGCCGCGATCTCATCAAAATAATCATCGAGCCGGACGAAAGGCGAAACCTGATCCAGGTAAGTGCATGCTGATCAATGGCTTACGGCTAAGAGAAAAACGAAGGCCTGACCCTTCGGCTCCGCTGGACTCACGGCTTCGCTGGACTCACGGTTTCACGCGGAGACGCGGAGGCGCGGAGATCGGGGATGTTCGACGCATTTGTATCTGTCTGCTCCGGGTCTCCGCGCCTGCGCGCCTCCGCGTGAGGCTCTACGGTCGAAGAAACGAAAAACAAAGGCCTGGCCCCTCGGCTTCGCCCTTCTTGACCGGTTCAGCTACCGCGCCGCACCGGCTGCGAGAGCGCCTTTGCAACGACGTTTGGTGCTTTGGACGCGACCTGGAGTAGCGCGCGCGCCGGTCCATGCGGCTGCCGGCGCCCTTGTTCCCAGTTTTGAAGGGTCGAGATGCTGACACCGATCATGCGGGCAAACTGCGACTGTGATTGGTGAAGCTTGTCTCTGATCGCGCGGACGTTTTCCGGATCGAAGGTGAACTCGCGGGAGGCTCGCATTTCACCCCGGTGAATCTTGCCAGCTTCTTTGATGCTTGCGACGAGATCGTTGAACAGTTCTTTTTTCATTTGAACTCCGCGCTGATCAGCTTGCGCAGCGCCTTCCTCTCTTCAGCCGTAAAGTCGTCTCGATCGGCTTTTGAGTACATGACCAGAAAGTAGACGAGTAATTCAGGTGCGTACCGTAGTAGATGACCCGCACGCCGCCGCGCTTGCCTTTGCCGCGGCGCGACTCGCCCCAACGTAGCTTTCTAAGCCCACCTGAGTCCGGGATGAGATCGCCGAGCTCCGGCTGAAGCACCAGCGCGGCTTGTAGCTCCAGATACTCAGAATCAGTAAGCTTCTGAACGACTTGCCGCGTGAAGAGAGACGTCTCACGAAATACCAGCACCCGGCCCAGTATACGCCAATGGCTGATGCCGAGAACACGGGCACATGCATCGCGATTCCGCGGGGGGACTGAGCTACGGCCCAGAGAGAAAGCCAAGTTGAGGCGTCTCGGCGGTCCACCATCGATTCTTCCCTCACGCAAGAGCTCATAGTTGCCGCGCGAGAGATCCTGGATCTCGCGAGGACGCCCGTCGGAATCAGCCGAGGACGCCTGCTCTACCTGGTGCAGCCGTGACTACCTGACGATCCAGACGTCCTTCGACAGCTCTTTGAGCTTCGCCTCGCTGGCGCGCGCCTCGGCCTCCGAGGAGAACTTCACGCGCACTTTGAATGTCGCACCCGCTCGTTCGACGTAGGTGGACATGAAGCCGTGGTCGATCGCCTTCGCGGCCAGCGCATCGGCGGTCTTCTGGTCGCTCGTGACCAGGAGCTGCGCGTACGCCGGACCGGGTGGCGGGGCAGTCTTCACGACGGGAGCGGACGGCTGCGGGAGTGCCGCTTTCACGGCCGGCTTCTGCCCTGCCTCGGCGGGTGCTGTCGTCGTCACCGCGGCGGAGTTCGTCAACGGCACGACAGTTCCCTCGGTGATCGTGGACGCGGGCGGAGCGGTCTCGGTCATCGCCGGGGCCGGCGTCGCCCTTGTCGTTGCGCTCGTCGTGGCAGGGGGTGCCTTGAAATCGTCGTTGCCGACGCCGAGGTCGACGAGCTTGCCGCTGTCTGCCCTCTTCGCGGCAACGCTCCCCTCGTTGATGACGGCCGGCTCCTTGCGGACCACGAGTCGCTCATCCGCCTGACCTTTGCCGATCATCAGCCCGAAGGCGAAGGACGCGGCGAGCGAGAGCAGCAGCAGGACGAAGGCGACGAACGCCTGTCCGGCAGTGAGTGAGACCTCGTAGTGGGATTGATCGTCGGTGAGAACTTCGTCAGACACCATTGCACACCCTCCCGTTACCTTGTCTGAGCCTGGGGCGCCGGGGGCGCCGCAGCGTTCCAGTTTGTGTGATAAACCACGCCGTTGTCAAAGTAGATGGCCGAGGCGCCTCCGTCTTCCTTCGGATAAATCCACACCGAGTAGACGCGGTTGTTCTGCACGACCTGCTTGATCCAGTCCTCGCGCGGAAGGCCGACCATCCTGCGGACGTCGTCCTCTTTCATGCCGCCTTTGACGTTGGCGAAGGCCGTCATGGAGACGAAGCGGCGCTGCTGCGCGAGCTCGACGCGCTTCTTGGCGTCGACACTGTTCGGATCGAGCTCCACGGCGGCCTGGTAGAGCTCGAGGGCCTTGTCGTAACGCGAGAGGTACTGCATGTACTCGTCGCCCATGATGATCTTCTCGCGCGCCAGAACCTGGCCGGCCCGCGGATCATGCGTGCGGTCGTAGTACTCCTTCACCTTGTCGAGAAAAGGGATGTACGTCGGCTCGAGCTTCTTCTGATTGTCGAGCACGGTCTCCAGCATCTGCTTGCGCGTTGCGTTCGCCGCCGGCAGCGGCTGGGCCTTCCGTAGCGTCTCGATCCAGGCGTAGTCCGCGCTGAGCAGCCCCCACTCGTGATCATTCGGCTGGGTCTGCGGTCCGGAGGCGATGGCGGTGGCGGCAAGGAGCGAGACGACGAGGATCAGGGCGGTCCGCATTCGTGGGTTATTTTACACTGCGCGCCCGGCGGCGTGCGTTGTCGATGGGTGGTCCTGCCCTTGTCGTCAGCTCAAAACTTTTTCAGGGGCAGAGGTAGGGAACTCGGCGCCTGCGGCCTCTCCAACAGTACAGCGATTGAAATCATCCTCGACGACCAGAGCGAAAGGAACGCCCATGAGCTACCTCGACCGT
>DATLWH010000071.1:0-9023 GCA_035576505.1 Thermoanaerobaculia bacterium
ACGGCACGAGCCGCTCCGAGACACCGACCGGCCCGGCCCCGGGACCTCCGCCGCCGTGCGGCGTCGAAAAAGTCTTGTGGAGATTCGAGTGGATGACGTCGATGCCCATGTCGCCCGGCCGGGCGATGCCGACGAACGAGTTGAGGTTGGCCCCGTCGCAGTAGAGGTAGGCACCCTTCTCGTGCAGGATGTCCGCGAATCGCTGGATGTCGCTCTCGAAAACGCCGAGAGTGTTGGGCACCGTGATCATCAGCGCGGCCACGTCTTCCGTCACCGCCGCTGCCAGCGTGTCGATGTCGACGGTGCCTCGGCTGTTCGACTTCAGCTCTTTGATCTGATAGCCGGCAAATGCCGCCGAGGCCGGGTTCGTGCCGTGCGCGGAATCGGGGATGAGAATGTACTTGCGGGCATTACCGCTCTTCGCCAGCGCCTTGTGCACCATGAGGATGCCGGTCAGCTCGCCGTGTGCGCCCGCCACCGGCTGGAGCGTCACGCGAGGCATGCCGAAGATCTCGATCAGCGTCTGCTCGATGGTCCAGAGCAGCGCCAGATTTCCCTGCATCTGATGATCAGGCTGCAGCGGATGCGACAGGGCGAAGCCCGGCGTACGCGCGATTTCCTCGTTGAGCCGCGGGTTGTGCTTCATCGTGCAGGATCCGAGCGGGTAGAGCCCTGCGTCGATGGAGACATTGAGCTTCGACAGGCGTGTGAAGTGGCGGATGACGTCGACCTCGGAGACTTCGACTTCATCCGCGATCTCGCTCCGCATCAGCGAGGCCGGCAGAGCGTCGCCCGCCTCCGGCACATCGAGAGCCGGCAGCCGGTAGCCGCGCCGTCCCCGCTTCGAATGCTCGAAGATGAGCCCTACACCGTTCTTTTCGATCGTCGTAGTCATGATGGATGCGGTAGCGCGGTTGCGTGGTCGCGCGGTCGCGCGGCTGACAACTCTGAGACCGCGTAACCGCGAGACCCCGAGACCGCGAGACCGCCCTTCATCGCCGCTCCCTCGAGATCGCCGCAGTCAGCACGGCAACGAAGTGGTCGAGGTGCTCGCGGGTGTGCAACTCGGTAACGGCGACGAGGAAGTCGTTCTCGAAGCCGCTGTAGAACTGCCCGAGGGGAATGCCTCCGAGAATCTTCTCGTGCTCCAGATCGGCCAGGATCTGCGCAGCCGGGTACGGCGTCCGCACCACGAACTCGTTGTAAACCGGCCCGGAGAACGGCAGCGTCACGGAAGCGATGCTGTGCAGTTTATTGCGCAGGTATGCCGCTTTGTACAGGCACTGCTGGCCGACCTCGCGCAGGCCCTCTTTCCCCATCAATGAGAGGTACATATTCGCTCCCAGGGCGATCAGAGCCTCGTTCGTACAGATATTGGACGTCGCCTTCCCCCTGCGGATATGTTGCTCACGCGTGGCCAGGGTGAGCACGTAGGCGCGGCGGCCGTCGACGTCGACGGTTTCGCCGACCAGCCGCCCCGGCATGTGCCGCTTCAGCGCGTCTTTGACGACCATGAACCCGACGAACGGCCCACCGTACTGCGTCGGAATCCCCCAGGCCTGCCCTTCGCCGACGGCGATGTCGAAGCCGTGTTCGCCCGGCGGCGTGAGGATGCCGAGGGATGTCGCCTCGGCGATGACGGCGATCTTCACCGCGCCGGCGGCGTCCGCGATCGCGGCGACAGAGTCGTAGTCCTCGATCACGCCAAGGAAGTTCGGCGACTGTACGGCGACCGCGAAAACATCGCCCGTGCAGGCCTCACGCAGCGCGCCGGCATCGATCCGGCCATCCGTGGCCCAACCGACCTCCACGACGTCGTATCCGAGGTTCTGAACGTACGTGCGGACGGTTTCCGTGTATTGCGGATGGACCGACTTCGCGATCACGACCTTGGAGCGATTGTGGACGACGCGCTCGGCCAGCAGCACCGCTTCGCAAAGCGCCGTCGAGCCGTCGTAGAGCGAGGCGTTGGCGACGTCGAGACCGGTCAGCAGACACTGGTGCGTCTGATATTCGAAGATCGACTGCAGCGTTCCCTGCGAGACCTCCGGCTGGTACGGCGTGTACGACGTCAGAAACTCGCCGCGCAGGAGCAGTTGATCGATGCAGGCGGGCTGGTAGTGAAGGTAGGCGCCGCCGCCCAGAAACGAGACGTGATCGACGGCGGTCTTGTTCTTGGCGGCCAGCGCACGAAACCAGCGTCGCGACTCGATCTCCGACCAGGGGCCGGGGATGTCCAGCAGTTCTTTCAGCTTGACGTCGTCCGGAATCGTCTGGAAAAGGCGGTCGATCGAATCGACGCCGATCACCTCGAGCATCTCGCTCACGTCCTGCGAGGCGTTGGAGATGTAGCGATGCTGATCGGTTAGCGGGTCAGGAAGGGGCATTTAGAAAGGCGATTGTTGACGGTTGAATGTTCAGTGTTGAAGGGGAAGATCGAGAGGGGTCGTGGCCACGCAACATTCAACATTGAACACTCAATATTGAATATTCAGCTTCCTGCCGTTCAGTGCCCCGATTCCTTCTCGATGTACTCCTCGTACTCCTCGGCGGTCATCATCTCGTCGACCTCGTCGGGAGCGCTGAGACGCATCTTCATCATCCAGCCGTCGCCGTACGGGTCGGTGTTGACGAGCTCCGGCTTTTCGGTCAGCGCATCGTTGACTTCGATGACTTCTCCCGTGACGGGGGAGAAAAGCTCGCTGACGGCCTTGACCGATTCGATGCTGCCGAATTCGTCCCCGAGCTCGAGCTCGGTCCCGACCCGGGGCAGCTCGACGAACACGACATCGCCCAGCTCTTTCTGCGCGTAGTCGGTGATGCCGATGACGACCACGTCGCCCGCCTCGGGATGAACGTATTCGTGGCTCTTGGCGTACCTGCTGTCTTCAGGTGTCATGGTTCGCTCCTCCGGTCACTTCGCGCGCTTATAGAACGGCGTGGGAACGATGCGCGCCCTGGTCTCTTTTCCACGGATCAGGACCATGAACTCCGTCCCGGGCGCCGATTTGTCGAGCGGAAGATATGCGAGTCCGATCGCCTTTTTCAATGTCGGCGAGTGCGTGCCGCTGGTTACGACCCCGATCTCTTCGCTGCCGTCGACGACCGGGTAGCCGTGGCGGGCGATACCGCGGTCGACCATCTCGAAGCCGGCCAGCTTCCGCCGCGGCCCCTCGGCCTTTTCGCGCTGCAGCACGTCACGCCCGAAAAAGTCACCCTTGTCGACTTTGACGATCCAGCCGAGGTCGGCCTCGAGCGGTGTCGTCGTCTCGTCGATATCGTTGCCGTAGAGGGCCATCTTCGCTTCGAGCCGGAGCGTGTCGCGCGCGCCGAGCCCGCAGGGCTTCGCACCGGCGTCGAGCAGCTTGCGCATGATGCGCGGCCCTTCGGACGGAGCGACGTAGACCTCGAATCCGTCCTCGCCTGTGTAGCCGGTGCGGGAAACGATGGCCGGAACGCCGTCGACGCTGCCTGTGCCGAAGCGGTAGTACTTCATCGGCGCGAGGTCGATGCCGGTCATCGGCTGCAGCACGCGCTCAGCTTCGGGGCCCTGCAACGCGAGCTGCGCGTAGTCGGCGCTCACATTGCGTACGTCGACGTCCAACCCCTTGGCCGCGTCGGCGAGCCATTCGTAATCCTTGTCGCTGTTCGAAGCATTGACGACGATGAAGAAGTCGTCGGGGGAGTTCTGGTAGATGAGGATGTCGTCGACGAATCCCGCCGTCGGATAGAGGAGCCCGTTGTACTGCGCACGGCCGTTCTCGAGCTTAGAGACATCGTTGCATGTAGCGCGCTGCAGCAGCGCCAGCGCCTCCGGACCTTTGACCGTCAGCTCGCCCATGTGGGAGACGTCGAACAGCCCAACGTGCTCGCGGACCGCGGCATGCTCTTCGAGGATGCCGCTGAACTGCACCGGCAGTTCCCAGCCACCGAAATCGACCATCTTCCCGCCCAGCTCGTGCTCGAGCTGGTTCAGAGGGGTCTTCTTCAGATGTTGATCTGCCATGGCGGGGGCGTACGCTAGCACACGGGGGGCGGGGAGTGGGGGTGGATAGTTGGGGGGGTGGGGAGAACCGTGGCAAGGCAACCGCTGGCCGGTGTTAGGCGTGGCGATTCGTTTGAACCTGGCGCGATGGCTTTACCTCTGGCGAACCGGCTCCCGACGCCGAGCGTGCTGACTTTCGCGCAGCAGACGCAGACGTACACTCCACTCCGCCTGTCTTTCTCACCGTGCTCGCTGCCTTTTCACCATTCTTGCTGATTCCGAGCCTCGCATGCTTCCTTTTGAACCATGAACGCTGCTCCGGACACCTCTCATGCTTCCTTTTGAACCATGAACGCTGTTCCGGACACCTCTCATGCTTCCTTTTGAACCATGAACGCTGCTCTGAGCACCTCGCATGCTTCCTTTTGAACCATGAACGCTGTTCCGAGCACCTCGCATGCTTCCTTTTGAACCATGAACGCTGTTCCGAGCACCTCTCATGCTTCCTTTTGAACCATGAACGCTGCTCTGAGCACCTCGCATGCTTCCTTTCGAACCATGAACGCTGCTCTGAGCACCTCACACGCTGCTTTTTCCACCGGTCGAGCTGACCGTTGGCCTTGTCGAGGGTCGTTGCGGGGGTTGTGTGCTTTGATACCGTGAGCCCGCAACCCACGCCGAACGCGGTACACTGGTTTCGGGAGGGTGGGCGCGTGCAGAACGAGATCGGCGATTTCCTCGATTACCTCACGTACGAGAGGAACGCCTCGATCAACACCATTCACGCGTATCGCGACGACCTCGAGTCGTTCGTCTCCTTCCTCTGCAACGATTACCTCACCCTCGGGCGCGACCAGCTCGATCTGAAGCGCGTCGATCACCTCGCCGTCCGCTCCTATCTCGCGCATCTCGTGCGGCGCAAGCTTTCCCGCACTTCGGCGGCACAGCATCTCTCCGCGCTACGGTCGTTTTTCAAGTACCTGATGCGTGAAGGGGCCCTGGAGGCGAATCCTGCACGCAGTGTGACGACGCCCAAGGCCGAGAAGCACCTCCCGTCGGTTCTGCAGCCGGCCGATGTCGTGTTGCTCCTCGAACAGCCCGACACCTCGGTCACGCTCGGCATCCGCGACCGGGCCTTCCTCGAGGTGCTCTACGCCTCGGGTCTGCGGATCAGTGAGCTGGTCGGCATCAATATCGACGACGTCGAGCTGAACGCGCGGCTGATCAAAGTACGCGGCAAGGGATCGAAAGAGCGCATCGTGCCGTTCGGCTCGAAGGCAAACGAGGCGATCCGCGCCTGGCTGGCGGTGCGCGGCGAGCTCGTGTCCGACATCGAAGAGCCGGCACTCTTCGTCAACTATCGAGGCCAGCGCATCACAACGCGCAGCGTGGCGCGCCTTTTCGACCGCTATGTGCGCAAGGCTTCACTCCGCGCCGGCATCTCGCCGCACACGATGCGTCACTCATTCGCCACGCACCTGCTCAACGCCGGCGCCGACCTCCGCGGCATCCAGGAGCTCCTCGGCCACGTGTCGCTATCGACCACTCAGAAGTACACGCACCTCAACGATTGGCAGTTGATCGAGGTCTACCGGAAAGCGCATCCGAAGGCGTAGCACAGACAAGAGTGTCTGTGCCACATTAGGCGGCCGTTGTGGCACAGACACTCTTGTCTGTGCTCCAGATAGACTCCCGACACCATGAACCGGCTCGGCAACGAAACCTCTCCCTACCTGCTCCAGCACGCGCATAACCCTGTCGACTGGTATCCGTGGGGCGAGGAGGCATTCGCGAAGGCGCGCGCCGAGGACAGGCCGGTGTTTCTGTCGATCGGCTACTCGGCCTGCCACTGGTGCCACGTGATGGAACGGGAGTCGTTCGAGAACAGCGAGACCGCCCAGGTACTGAACGACAAGTTCGTCTCGATCAAGGTCGATCGCGAAGAGCGGCCGGACGTCGATTCGATCTACATGGAGGCGGTGCAGATGATGACCGGCCACGGCGGCTGGCCGATGTCGATGTTCCTCACCCCCGCCGGCGCGCCGTTCTATGCCGGAACGTACTTTCCGCCCGACGACCGCCACGGCATGCCGGGCTTCCGGCGGGTATTGGAGCACGTTGCCGACGCGTACCACTCGCGGCGAACGGACGTCGAGGCGGCGTCGGCGGAAGTGATCCGGGGATTGAGCACGGTCAAGTTCCAGGGCGGCGGTGCCCTCGAGCATGACGCGCTCGACAGTGCGGCCGCGCGCATCGCACAGAGTTACGACCCGGTGCATGGCGGCTTCGGCGGCGCCCCTAAGTTTCCACCGTCGATGTCGCTCGACTTTCTGATGCAGGTGGCCTTGCGAACGCAGGATCGCGAGCTCCGCGAGATCATCGTCAACACGCTCACGAAGATGGCGCGCGGGGGGATGTACGACCAGATCGGTGGTGGCTTTCATCGTTACTCGGTCGACGCACGCTGGCTCGTTCCGCATTTCGAGAAGATGCTGTACGACAACGCCCTCCTGGCGCGGCTCTACACGCGCGCATGGCAATGGACGAAAGATCCGTTTTTTGCCCGCATCGCCGGTGAGATTCTCGGATACGTGCAGCGGGAGATGACCTCCCCCGACGGCGCCTTCTATTCGACCCAGGATGCCGACAGCGAAGGCGAAGAAGGGAAGTTTTACGTCTGGTCCCGTGCCGAGGTGATATCGATCCTCGGAGACGAAGAAGGGCGGATCTTCTGCGCGCTCTACGACATCACCGACCGGGGAAACTGGGAGGAGCACAACATTCTCAACGTGCCGCGCGATCCGGCCTCGGTGGCGGCGGATCTGGGCATCTCCCTCGAGCGGCTCGGCGATATCGCATCCCGCGGCAAGTGCAAGCTCTACGGAGTCCGCGCGCAGCGGGTCTGGCCGGGTCGCGACGAGAAGACCCTGACCGGCTGGAACGGCTGGATGCTGGCTGCGTTCGCCGACGCGGCGGTGGCCTTCGACCGGGACAGTTACCGCGAGGTGGTTCGCCGCAATGCCGACTTCCTCGTGACGCGTATCGACGCCGCCGGCCGGTTGATGCGCACGCCGAAGATCCCCGGCCTGCTCGAGGACTACGGCGGCGTTGCCTGGGGGCTGGCGCTCGCATATGAGGCTACCCACGACAGACGTTACCTGGACACTTCGCGCCAACTGGCCGATCAGATCCTCGATCGGTTAATCGACCACGAGAACGGCGGATTCTTCGACACGCCGACTGATCACGAGGCGTTGATCACCCGCCCGAAGGATTTGTTCGATAACGCCACGCCCTCGGGCAACTCGATCGCCGCGGACGTGCTGCTGCGCCTTGCCCTGCTGTTCGGAGAAGAACCTTACGCCGAGGCGGCGACGAAGACGCTGTCGGCAATCGCGCCGCTGGCCGAGCGGTACTCATCCGGCTTCGGCCTGCTCCTCGGCGTGGCCGAATGGCGCGCCGGACAGCCGAAGGAGATCGCCATCACGGGGCCGATCGACGACGCCGGCTTTCGAGCGCTTCGCAAGATCGTCGGCGAAGAGTTCCTTCCCCACCGTGTGCTCGTCGCCGGCAACAGCTCCGCCGATCTCCCATTGATGCAGAACCGGTCAGCGGATCGCGTGCTGGCGTACGTCTGCGAGGCCTACATGTGCGCCGAACCGACAGCCGATCCGGAGCGGTTGCAGGCGCTGTTGCGCGTGGCGTCGTGACACAGAAACCGAGCAACTCAGCAACCTTGCAACTGCCAGCCTACTGCCCCGACTCAGTTATCCAGTCCCTCTCGCAGGTACTCCTCTTCCATGAGTTGCCGGAAGAGCATTTCGTACTCGCGCGAACGAAGGGCCGGCGGCTTCTTCATCACGGCGATGCGGCGGCGGACGTTCTCTTCGCGCTCTTCTTCGCGCTTCAGTTCGTCCGCCAGCGCGTGAGCGATCGACTGTCGGACCACTTCGCGCTCCTTCAGCAGCGTGACGGACTTGGTGCGCGTCATCGCTTCCAGAAGGTCGCGCGCGAGCTGCGTCACGCGCTCGCGCGAGATCTTATGCATGCCTGATTGTACGTCGGCATCCATCACTGAATCGTGTCGTCGTCGGGCGTTTCCGAATCGACGCCTGCGATCTCTTCTTCTTCTTCGGAGTCTTCTTTATCGACCAGCTTCACGGCGGCCACGACGAGATCGTTCTCGTCGATGTTGATCACCCTCACACCCTGCGTGCTGCGGCCGATCGAGCGGATGTCGGCGACGTTGGTGCGGATGATCATCCCCTGCTCGGTGATCAGCAGCACCTGATCGTCTTCGAAGACATACGAAATGCCGGCCACTTTGCCGTTCTTGTCCGTGGTCTTGATGTTGGTCACGCCGATGCCACCGCGCGACTGCAGGCGATAAGCGGAGACCGGAGTGCGTTTGCCGAAGCCTTTCTCCGTGATCGTCAGGACCTGGCCGCGTTCGTCGGATGCGATGATCTCGGCGTCGTCGCCTTCCGGCTCGCTCTCGACGATCTCCGGCTCTTCGCCCTCGGCCATCGGCTCCGGAACAGCCTCGCCGGAAGCGGGGAGAACGTCCATCTCGACGACGTAGTCTCCTTCTCGAAGAGAGATGCCTTTTACGCCGGCGGCGCCGCGGCCCATCGGACGGACGCCGTTCTCGTTGAAGCGGATGGCCATGCCGTCGTGTGTACCGATGAAGATCTCGTCATCACCCTGTGAGAGCCGCACGGCGTAGAGGTCATCGCCCTCGTTGATGTCGATGGCGATGATGCCGTTGGCGCGGACGTTCGAAAACGCCGTCAGCTCGGTCTTCTTGATCTTGCCGGCGCGCGTGACCATGACCACGTATTTGGCGTCATTGAAGTCGCGAACGGTCAGAAGAGCACGCACGCTCTCGCCCTGTTCGACCGTCAGCAGGTTCACGATGGTTTTGCCGCGCGCGTTAGAGGCAACCTCGGGGATCTGATGCACCTTGATCCAGTAGAGCCGTCCGCGATCGGTGAAAACCAGAACATACGAGTGGGCGCTGGCCACGAAGAGATGCTCG
>DATLWH010000072.1:0-3720 GCA_035576505.1 Thermoanaerobaculia bacterium
CGGCGGACGCGCATCTGGTCACGCTGCTGCCCGCGCTCGAAGGGCTGATCGTGCCGAGCAAGTTCTATGGCGTTCTGGCCGTGGCCCGGCCGGTATTGTTTGTCGGCGCGCCCGAAAGCGAGCTGGCGCGTATCATCAGATCCCATGAGTGTGGCTTCATCATCGAGCCGGGCGACGGCGAAGGGCTGGCACGCCGCATCCGGGAGCTGGCAGGCGATCGCCATCGCGCCCGGGCCATCGGCGCGCGCGGCCGGCGGCTGTACGAAGAGAGGTTTGCACCCCCCGTTGCGCTCTCATCATGGGAACGAATCCTGACGTGACCGGCCGTGCCGCGCGGATCTTCCTGATCGGCGTGGCCGTGACGATGGCAGTTGCGGCCATCGCCTTCGAGATGTGGCCCCCGCAGTTCCGTTGGGTGCGGACCTCGACCGATGCGCGCGCTCTGGCCGAGCGGATGGCCGGTCATCCGACGGACTGGCAGGCGGCAAGCGCGCTGACCGAGGTCGCGCTCGACACACGGCTCGGCAACCGCATCGTGCTCTGGCGCGCCGCGTATGAAGATGCGTCGATGCTCGCGCCCGAGCGCACGGACCCGGTCAACGCCTTCGCCCGCGCCGCGTTTTTCCACTGGACGGAGCTCTCGGCGAAGGACAAGCGCGACGCCCTGGCCGCATTCGCCCCACTCCTGCGCGATCCCACGATGTTCAGCAGGATGGCCCGACCGCTCTTCGAGCTGACAGGCGATCTGTCGATGCTGCGCCGATCGCATCCGCCGACCGCGTCTTCGACCGGGACGCTCATCTCTCTGGCCCTGTCGAACGGCCTCTTCGCCGACTACCGGAGCCTTCGCGGCGAGTTGGAAAAGAAGCATCTCGACGACTTCGCCGCCCGGCGGCATACCGCTACGCCGGCGGAGTTGATCGGAAGCTTCCCGGACCCGCCATATCACGCGGACGCGGAGCCGTTGATCACCGCGCTTCTCGACGAGCTTCATCGCCGGCCGCTCGACGACAATCCGAACCGCGTGGCGGTCATCGATGCCATCGTCGACTATTCGCTCAGGCACGGGATCGGTCCGCTGGACGGGCTGGAAATCATCACGCGTAAGCCGGGGGCGGCGTCGATCGCCACACGCATCAAACTGGCCCGGAAACTGGGCCTGACCGAGCTCGCCCTTCAGCTCGAGATGGCTTCCAACGATCCGCGCCTGGTCCAGCCGCCCGACTCCGCGTGGCAGGGGCTGTGCGAGAAGGACGTCTGTCACAACGCCTGGCGTACGATCGAAGCGGAGCACGCCGTGGCGCTGCGCGTCGAAACGGTACAGACCGACAACGTGCCCGCCTACGCGGAAATCTACGTGGATGACACCCTGCGCGCGGAAGGCGAGGTCGGCCCGACGAAGGACTTCATCGTTCCGGTGGGAAACCGCGGCGCGCATCGTGTTGAAGTCGTGCTCGCCAATCCCCTGACGCGCAACCGTTTTCCCCGGCGCCTCCACGTGGCCAGCATCACCACTCTCTAGGCCTTCTCTAGCCCAGGACTGGCCACGACTGCCGCTCCGATGATCGCGGCCAGGGTGATGGGATTGGCCGGGATGAAAAAGTTGAAGTCGACGAGGGCGTGAATCATGGCGATGGCGAGACTTGTCAGTGCCGCCATCTTGAAGGCGCGGCGACGCCAGCTCATCGGTTCCCCCCGCGGTCCAAATGCATTGCGGGCCAATGCCGCAAAGCCACCCAGCAACGGCACCAGGGAGACGACGAAGCCCAGCGCGCCGGTCGTGGCCAGAATCTCGGCGTAGTCATCGTGCGCATGGTTGGCCATCACCTCGCTCGAAGTGGCCCGCGTCATCAGCACGACATCCTCATAGGTCCCGGCCCCGCTGCCGAAGAGAGGAAACATTTCCCAGATGCGGAACGCGCCGATGACGGAAGCGCGCCGCGATTCGAGCTGTGAACCCTGGCTGTGTTCGAGACGGCTCACCGTCTCCGTACGGCCGAGCACCACGATCGCGGCACCGATGGCAGCCGAGACCGCGACGACAATCAGTAGTCCTCGTGCCAGAACGTGCCCCTTGTCACTGGCCATGGCACCGACGATCGAGACGCCGCCGATGATTGCCAGCATCGCCCCGCGAGACTCCGATACCAGCACGGCCGTGATGCAACCCAGCGCGGCAAGCAGCCCGCAAGCGAACGGAACGAACCGCCGCTCGACCAGCTTGACCACTCGCCTGCCGAAGGTCGCCCCCGCCGGTGCCGCGGTATGCCATGCGTAGGCCGATACGTACAGCGCCATCGGCAGCACGATGGCCGCGTAGTGGGCGAAGTGGTTCGGGTTGACGAACGTGCCGGTGGCACGGCCAAAGATCAGCGTGTTCTTCCAACCCCAGATGGCATAGCGGCCGAGATTGGCCTCGTGGACCGCGTACAGCGCCTCGAAAACTCCCATGCTCGCCAGGACGAGCGCCAATACCATCCGGCGCACGTTGTCGCGAACGAGGATCAGCGATGAGAGGAACGTCGCGAAGTAGGCGAGCACCCGGTAAAGGTGCAGCGCTGTCTGAGCCGGATCGATGGTGATGGGATGAAGTGCCGGCGTCTTCACACCGGCCAGCACTGCCAGCGCGGCGGCGCGTCCCCAGATCGCCGCCGAGCGCGGGGAAAGCAACCCGAGGAGCGGCATGGGGAGCGGCACGAGTTGCAGCGCGATCACCAGCGCGAAGAGCGCTCCGCCGGCGATCCATATCCGCGCCGGCCGCGTCTCCTGCATGGGCGGCTTCCGCATCAGGCACAGCACGACTGCTCCGGCGCAGATGAGGAGCGGCGGAATGATCAGCATCGGCTGCGAGGCGTCGCTGGCCGAGCCGAACGGCATCGGCACCCAGACCAGGAAAGCCAGGAGCAACACGAACAGCCCGAGCTCCGCCGCGTTTCGCATCGGTCCATTGTAGAGGCCGTGCTAACATCAACCGGGTCCGACGTTATCTCAATTAGGGAATGGGAGGGTACGTGCGGCAAGGAAAGCGGCTTCTCATCGTGGCCTTGGTTCTGTGCGCTCTGGCGCGCGGCGCCTTCGCCCAGAACGGTCTACGCGACCGTGAGCGCTCGTTTGCCGCGAGCCAGGAGATCGCCAACGACCTGCGGAAAGCGCACTTTCATCACGGCCCGTTCTACCTTCTGAGCACATTCCAGCTCTCGGACATCGGCTACGACTCGAGCTTCTACGTCCCCACCACCGACCGGCAGGCGGGCTTCCGTTTCGGCATCCAGGCACCGACACGTCTCTACTTCGTTCCGAGCAAGAAAACCATCTACTCGATCGATGTCAGGCCGGAATGGAGCGTGTTCCAGCGGGGGGGAAAGCGGAACGTCTTCGGCTACAGGGCGCGGGCCGATGCCCAGTACCTTCTCAATCACCTCTATCTCGACGTCTACGCGGAAAACAGCGACGAGCTGCGAGCAGACGTGGCGGAGATCGCCCGGCTCCTCACGGAAAAAGCGCAGTCGTACGGCGTTTCCGGCGAGCTGAAGTACTCGAGCCGAACGAGCGCCACGTTCAATGCCGCGACGCTGAAGAACTCGCACCCTCTGACAGCAATCCAGCCGGATGGGGTTCCCGTCGAGTTGCTCGACCGCAGCGGACACAACTATCGAGTCGCCTTCAATCACAAGACGTTCCCTCTGACGTCGCTCTTTCTCACGGGTGAGCTCAGCGACT
>DATLWH010000073.1:0-16502 GCA_035576505.1 Thermoanaerobaculia bacterium
GCTATTCGCCCGAGCACAACGGCGACCGGCTCTACCACACGATCAAAGTCCACGTGAAGCGGCCGGGCGTACGCATCGCCAATCGGGTCGGCTACTACGATGAGACGCAGGAGGACCGGCTGGAAGCGGTGCTGCGGGCCCGCACGAATTTCGATACCGGTTTCGGCTCGCTACCGGTCAAGGTCCAGATCGGCAAAGCGGCGCAGATCGAGCGCGACCTCGTCGTTTCGGTCACGACGGCCATGCCGCTGGCGCGGATCACGGTCGTGCCGCGGGAGCAGAACTTCGTCGGGCGCGTTCACGTCTACTGTTCGGTCTTCGACCAGAACGGCCGGAACGTGGGCTTCCTGCACAAGACGCAGGAAGTCACGCTCGCCCCGCCGCAAGTCTCCGGCACCGGCGACTTCCTCTACACGATGAAGGTTCACCTGCAAAAAGGAGGACCGTTCACGATCGTGATCACGCTTCGCGACGAGCTTTCCAATGAGATCGGCAGCGCCAGTCAAAGTCTCAGCCTCTGACCAATGCGACCTCCCCTGGGGCTTCTCGGTCTGGCCATTGCTGTTCCGCTCTTTGCACAAAGCTCGGCCAAGATCGACGTTCGGGTCGTCAATGTCGACGTATCGGTCATCGACGGAAGCGGAAAGCCGGTTACGAACCTCAAGCCGGGGGACTTTGAGGTTCTGGAAGACAATCAGCCCGAGAAGGTGACGAACTTCACGCTTGTCGACCGGGCCGCTTCAAGCCGGGCCGGCGGCCGGGGCGCGGGCGACGCGCAGTTGCGCCGCCGCGTGATCCTGCTCGTCGACAACAACTACATCGATAAGTCGGATCGCGACGCCGCTCTGCGCAAACTCGATGAGTTCATCGACAGCACGTTCGACGGCAGCTACGAGTGGTCGCTGGGCATGATCGGCCAGCAACTGGAGATCCTGCAGCCGTTCACGCCCGAGAAGAAGGCCATCCACGCCTCCATCGCAAAGATCCGCAGCTCGGCCACGACGAGTTACCGCGACATCATGGACCGGTCGATCCTCGACGATACGCTGTACCAGAGCAGCGGCCTGGACATCCCCGCGGAGTTTGAATCGCGCGAACGGACGCAGCGCAACGCCCGGTCGCTGCAGAACACGGCGCGCGGCCTCATCGATGCCACACACATCTTCGCCACAACCGAGGGGAAGAAGCTGGCCGTTCTTCTCACCGGCGCGATGGACATGAATACGAGCTTCGGGTCGTTTTCGAGTGACAACGACCGTGAACTGCAGGACTCGAAGACGAACACGGCCAAAATGATCGCCGCGATCGTCCGCGAGGCAAACGCCGCGGGCATGAGCATCCATGTCATCCGCGTCGCGGCGCACCAGAGTGCCGCGCCGCAGCACGACGTCTCGTATCACTCATCCGGCCGAGGCATTGAAGGCATGGATGTCTCGAGCGGAAGCGATATCCGCGACACCTCCCCCGGATTCACCATCGCCCAGGGGACCGGCGGTCTCTATCTGACCTCCAACTCGGTTCGCGATTCGTACGACGTCATCAATTCCGCCGCCAGCTCCTCCTATCTCCTCGGCTACGAACCGGCTCATGGTGAAGACCGGCAGTACCACCACATCGCCGTTCATGTGAAACGGCCTGGTACGCGCGTGGTCTATCGGCAGGGGTACCTCGATCTTCCTGCCGACGAACGGCTCGAACGATTGTTGCGACTGCGGATCTCCGCCGTGCAGCCGGCATCGGACGTCCCGGTCACGCTGAATGTCAGCGGCCTCAAAGCCGAAGGAAAACCTACGGTGGCGATGCTCGCGGCGATGCCCATGTCGCAAGTGACCTTGTTGCCGAAAGACGGCCGCTACGTCGGCCGCGTACATGTCTACCTCTCGATCTTTGACGCCAACGGCAACAACGTCGGCTTCCACCATCAGGTGCGCGACCTCTCTCTCACGCCGGCAGAACATGAGAAAGCGGTCAAAGACGCATTCCGATACCAGATGACCGTTCGCCTCGACAAAGGCAACTTCACCGTTGCCATCACGATGCGCGACGATCTGTCGAACGAGATCGGAACGGCCGTGCAGAAGCTGAAGCTGTAGGGGGGGCGCGTTCTAACAATGGATTCGCGGACACTGTGTAATCGAGGTCGATAAACACTATATCTGCGATTCCACTTAGCCCTTGGTTAGCGAGCATTTCGCACGGTCTCACTGGAATCGTCGGGACGCTGTACCCCGTCGAGCGCCCTTCTCCCCCAGCGCTTTTCAGCTGGGGGAGAAGGGCGCTCGATTAAAACAGGTGGTAAGCGATTCAAGCAGATTGTGAGAGATGCAGGAGGTTGTGGCCGAGCCTTGGGCAACTAACCTGGATTTCTAACCATCTAAGTGGAATAGCAGACAGAGTGTTCATCGAGCGATTAAAGAAGTGGTAAGCGATTCAAGCAGATTGTGAGAGATGCAGGAGGTTGTGGCCGAGCCTTGGGCAACCAACGCCGCCGGCCGTGCCGGCCTACTGCGGCAGCGGCATGTTCGGATCGAGACGGCGGGCCTGGGCGAAGCTCTGGCGGGCCGCGCCGGCATCGCCGGTGCACATCTGGGCCAGACCGGCGGAGGCGAAGGCCAGGGCGTTGCCCGGCTGTTGCCGCTCGGCGGCGAGGAAATCGCTGAGAGCACCCGGGCAGTCGTGACGGTCCATCCGGTAGCGGCCGCGAAACATGCGGAGCTCACCGTCTTCCGGTAAGGCTGCCACCGCCTGCTCGAGCAGGCGCAGGCTGCGATCCCCGCGCGAGGAGCGCTCGTACGCGATCGACCGCACGATGACGAAGCGCGGCCCATCGGCCAGCCCGTTTTGCAGGGCGGCGATCAGCAGCGCATCGGCGCGATCGGGATCGCGATTCGCGTCGAACAGGGTCTCGCTCAGGTTCCACATCGCCGACGAGTAATTGGGATCGACGGCAAGCGCGCGGTTGAACGCGGCAAGCGCCTCGTCGAGGCGATGTTCGTTGCGCAGGATCAGCCCCTCATTGTTGAGCGCACCGGCCGTTTTGGTATCGCCCGTGCCGGACGCGGAGCGCGCTGATTCATTCGATCCGATGTAGCCGAGCGCCTTGAGCTTGGCGATCTCCTCCGACGCGGCGCGGCCGTTCGGCAGCGGCGGTGGCGAGGCAGCGCGGACGAACGATTGCCGGAATGCAAACGGGGCGGACGGCGGCGGCGCGCCAGGCAGCGGCGGCTTGGCCCCAGGCAGCGACGGCATTCCCGTGAGCGCGAGAAGCGTCGACAGCACCTGCCGTACGCTTCCGCGGAGCGGATGACCTGGCGCCGCGGCGATCCCGGGGCCGCGCAGGAGATAGATCCCTTCCTTGCGATGCCACTTGGCGGCGGTTGCCGTGGCCGTGCTCGAGATCTGTGTCGGCCGGCCGTCGCGCCAGAAGAATCCGTGATCCGATGCGATCATCAGGATCGCCCCTTTCCGATCGGCCATCTCCCCGTAGCGGCCCAGGAGATCATCAATCTCATGAAAGTAGCGCGCCGGCACGCCACTGTAGCGGTCGTAGTCGGCCTGCGAGACTTGCGGCTGCTTCGGCGGCGCGAAGGGGGCGAAGACGTGGCCGGCGGTGTCGGTCCCCTGCAGATAGATGATGGTCAGGTCAGGCAGACTGTCGCGGCTGCCCATGTAGCCCTGAGACAGACGGCCGTAGATCTCGGTCTCGACGAGGATTCGCCGCAGCGCGGCAGACGGATCGGCGTAGGGATTCTCGCGCCTGGACAGCGCGGTGAACTCGTCATCCGTCAACGACGGCAGATACTGGCGCATCCTTCGGATATCGACGCTTCCCTCAGCGTCGGAGAGTGTTCGCTCGGACCATGCCTGCCGCGACGGTGGCCAGATCACGCCCGCCGGTCTGTCAACGTCGGAATAGAGGAACGTGAAGAACCGGTCCGAGACGTTGAGCCCGTGAACAGGTTCAGCCGCGTAGGTGGCCCAGAGTCCGAAGACAGCCGTCCGTTTGCCGGCGTACGTCAACATGTTCCAGATGGCCGGTGCGCGCCGCTCGTCACTCGTGATCGGCTCTTTGTCGTGGGTGTACGGATTGAAGCGCGTGAAGTCGAGAATGGCGTGGTCGAGAGGTCCGACTCCGGTCATCATCGTCGTCCATACGAGCGGTGAGAGCGGCGGATAGTCGGTTTCGAGAACGCCTCCGGCGCCGGCGGCCACCAGGCGCCTGAGGTTAGGCATCGAACCGTCAGCCATGTATTCGTCGAGGAGCTGCCAATCGGCCCCGTCGAGGCCGATGAAGATGACCGGCCTTGCCTCGTGCGCCTGTCTGGCAACCTCCGGAACGATCCGCAACCGCTCGAATCCCGGCGGGAGGTCCAGCCGGGCCGAGACGGCATCGGCGCGCACTCCCGCGCGCTGCAGTTCGTGTTCGATTCGCGCGGCGATGCGGTCGCCGGCGGCGCGGCGGTCAGCCAGGAAGGCGTCGGCGGTTTCCAGGCGCGACGCATTTGCCGCGATCGCGTCCACGCGCGCGCGGAGCGAACCGCACCAGTCGCCTTGCGGCCAATCGGAAGAGATCACTTCAGGGGCGTCATAGGTGAAACGGACGCGTAGCGGCACTTCATCGGCCGAGGCGCTGGTAGCGGTCACGGAGGAGTCGAAGGCCAGTCTTCCACCGGTGAGCGTTACGCGACACCGATCTCCGGATAGGAGTGGCCGCACGTATACACGCCGGGCCCGGACGGTGATGGAGTTGGTGCGCCGAAACACCGTTGCCACGCCGGAGGGCTGCGTCCGGACGAACGTCACGAGGAGTGCGCCCACGATCAGGGCCACGGCGGCAAGAACCGATTTCGAGCGCATAAAAAAGAGGGCCCCTTGCGGGGCCCTCAGGATACAACGCGATTTGCTGCGAGTTAGAACGTGAAGCGCGCGCCGAGACGAATGCTGCGCGGGCTGGTGAACGAGGTACCCGCCGTCAGGAAGCTGGGGTTCGTGGCGGTTGCTTTCGGATTGGGAATCGATCCAGCCGGCTGAACGCCGCCCGGGATGTTCACAAGTCCGCCGTCTCCGTTGCAGAGAGTAGCCGGAATTCCGGCGCAGGCCGGATCGGTGTTGAGGTTGTACCGCTGATCGAGGGCAGTCTTTCCCTGACGGTTGAGCGCGTTGAACACGTCGAGGATCAGGTTGAGATGTCCGCCGCCGAGAGCGATCGGATAACCGGCGTGCAGGTCGGCCTCGTAGTCAGCAGGTCCGCGGCCGAGCGCACCACGCTTAGTCAGGTAGTACTCCCAGTTGCGATAGCTCTGGGCGAATCCCTGCGCGGTGAGGGGCGTGCCCGAGTAGTAGTGCGTTGAAAGACCAAGCTCGAGGCCGTGCGCCAGGCCGTTCGGGATCGTGTAGCTCCCGTAGAACTTGAACATGTGCGTACGGTCGTTGCTCAGCAGCGCGCTGCTGCTGGAGTTGTTGATCTCGAAATCGGCGTAGTCATACGCCGAGTTGATGTTCGGGTCGAGCTGACCGGTCGAGACCTGGAACGTGCCGTCGTAGTTGCCCTGCAGACGCGACCAGACGTAGCTGGTGAAGAACTGGTAGTTGTTGCTGAGGCGCTTCTGCGCGTGCAGCTCGACTCCCGTGTACTTGCGTGTCGGCTTCGGAACCGGAACCTCCGAACCATCGGAGAGGAGTCCGCCGTTGGCGCCGAGACCCTGACCCGGGTTGGCCACGAAGTAATCGGCCTGCGCGGGAACGAGCATGTCTTCGATCACGCGGCCGAGGTTGCGGTAGGTACCCTTGATGCCGACAGCCAAGTTGGATGCGACTTCGTAGTCGTAGCCGAGCAGATACTCATCGACGTACTGACCCTTGAGGTTCGGGTCGACCGGCACCGTGCCGCCGCCGAGAATACGGTACGGAAGCTTGGTGGCCGAGAACGACGGCGCTGCGGAATTGGGCGTGAGGTGCCCACCGGCTGGATCGAGGTTGTTCACGTCGAGAGAGATCTCGCCGCCGAACTCGCGGATGTTGATGTCCATCGGGATCGACTCGTAGAAACGTCCGAAGTTCACATAGGCCTTGGTGCGGCCGTTGTTCGCCGGATCCCAGATCGCGCCGATGCGCGGGGCCCAGTTGTCCTTCAGGTTGATCTGCCACGCGCCGAAGCGGTCGCCGACCTTCTGGGTCTCATACCGGATGCCGGCATTGACCGTCAGATTGCTCATCGCCTTCCAGGAGTCCTGCAGGTACAGGCCCTGGTTCTGGGTCTTCGGAACGACCACGAGCGGGTTCGCGATCGCGGTAAGCCAGCTGGCCGGTGACGACGTGCTGAAGCCCGGCGCCTGGTCATTCAGGAAAACCTCGTGCCGGTAGTACACCAGTCCGTTGGCGGGGCAGGTGTTGCTTACCAGTGCCACCGTGCAGAGTTTGCGGACCCAGTCGCCGCCGCCGTAGAAGCGGTTGTCGACGGTCTTCACTCTCTCGCTGTCGCCACCGAACTTGATGGTGTGGTTGCCGAAGAACGAGCTGATGTCCAGCTTCTCGATGTCGCGGCTGTAATTGGAATTGTCGAATGCCCGGAATCCGCCCGTGTTGACGATCGGAACCTGGGTCTGATCCGTGAATTGCGACGTGGTCGTTCCCGGACCGGTGAGGATGTTCTGCTCTTTGTGACGGCCGACGTTTGCGTTGACGTTCCAGCGGGTGCCGAAAACGCCGGTGTAGAGGGCGTTGTAGTCGTTGCCGCCGGTCTTGTTCGTCCCCTCGAACGTGCTGGGGGCTCCGGCGATCGCGAACTGCGCGCCGTCGGTCTTCGACGGGTCGCCGATCACCGAGACGTTGACCAGGTGGCTGGGGGTGAGGGCCAGCGAGAGCTTCGCGTCAAAGAGGTTGCGCTTGAGGGAGGTCGGAATCTTGCCGCCGACCGGAAGGCTGAATCCCGGAACAGAAAGCGGCACGTTGATCCGGATGCTCTCGTTGGTCTGCTTGACCGAGTCGATCCCGCCGAAGAACCAGAGGCGGTCCTTCAGGAGATAACCGCCGAGGTTCCCGCCGTAATCGTCCTGCTTGTCGATGTCGCCGATCGTGGTGCTCGTCGTCGGCAGCTCATGCGCGAACTTCGGGTTGGACAGCAGGCTGCCGCCGGCTTTGTATCCGAAGACATCGCCGTGGAACTCGTTCGATCCGCTCTTGGTGACGGCGACGATCGCGCCACCGGTCATGCGGCCGTATTCGGCAGGCAGGCCGCCCGTCAACACGTTCTCTTCCTGGATGAACTCCATGTTGATGGTCTTCTGGTTCGTGCCGGTGGCGATGCCGGTGATGTTCAGACCGTCGATGATGTACTCATTCTCCGCGCCGGAGCTGCCGTAGACGGTGGCACCGGTGGCGTCACTGGCCACGCCAGGCGCAATCTGCGCCGCGGCGGTGAAGTTACGTGCCAGAGGCAGCGACTGCAGCGTCTGCGACGTGAGGTTCGCGCCGCTCTGGGCCGACGTCACGTCGACGACAGGCGCGCTGCTGTTGATGACGATCGTTTCCCCTGCCGCCGGGCTCATCACCAGGTCGAGCGTGATGGTCTTGTTGAGCTGAACAGGGACGCTCTGCTTGACCGTATTGAAACCGGACAAGGTCGCCGTGAGCGAGTACGTGCCCGACGGCAGCAGCGTGAACCGGAAGTTCCCGCCGGCGTCGGTCACGTCCGTGCGGACGCCCTGAAGTGCGGCGGAGCGCAATTCCAGGGTCACGCCCGGCAGTGCGGCGCCGCCCTGCGTGGCCTTCCCTTCGATCGAACCCGTGGTCGATGTCTGCGCAAATGCGCCTACCGCGACCAGGAATACCATCGCTAAAAGCGTGGCAACTCGAAACTTTTGTAGATTCATTTCGTTCTTTCTCCTAACCGTTTGCTGAACTGAGGTTTGACTGCGGTTCGAAACCCTACTCTTCACTTTGAGGCTGGCGTACCTCCGTTGTGATTGATTGAGACGCTGTTTTTGGACCCGAGTGCGCTACCACCCGGCTCGCTTGCCGTCAGAGGCTGCATGCACGCTGCCGCTGAACCCCGGCGAGCTCAAGGCGGCGCGAGGGTAGTATTTTTATACGGTTAGCGCAAGTCAGGTCCACCTCGCCATATCAACCAGGCTTCAATAATTCGGATTTTCGATTCGAATCATTGGCGTCCCGCTCCATTGCCAAGGTTCCTCGTGCAGAATGAAGCCGTGTTCCGCCGTCCGGCAGCGATCATCGTCCTCGCCATTCTCATCACGATGTGCCGTGAGACTCCTCACAGACGGCTCAACCTGCTTCTGATC
Source organism: Thermoanaerobaculia bacterium (assembly GCA_035576505.1). Taxonomy (GTDB): domain Bacteria; phylum Acidobacteriota; class Thermoanaerobaculia; order Gp7-AA8; family Gp7-AA8; genus JADGNZ01. Next base: position 8,301 of record DATLWH010000073.1, read on the forward strand.
TCCATCGACACATTCCGCGCCGATCGTGTCGGCCCAGCCACCCCCGCATTGGCCCGTCTCGGCAACGAGGGAATCCGCTTCGAAACCGCCGACTCGCCCGTCCCGCTCACGCTTCCCGCTCACGCTTCGCTGCTGTCCGGCCTCCTGCCGCTGCATCACGGCCTGCGCAACAACGGCGTCGGCACCTTTCCCGCCAGCCACGACACGCTGGCCACGATTCTGGTCCGCGCCGGCTATAGGACCGGCGCCTTCGTCGGCTCGTTCATCCTCGACCATCGCTTCGGACTCGATCGTGGATTCGAGCACTATGACGATGAGATCGTGCGCAACGCCAGCGACAGCAGCGGGACCTTCGACGCCGAACGTCGCGGAGGCGAGGTCGTCGACCGCGCCCTGGCCTGGCTCAAGCAGGGCGACGCGCGGCCGTTCTTCGCCTGGGTTCATCTGTACGACGCTCACGCACCCTATGCGCCGCCGCCACCCTATCCGCAAACGTATGACGGGGAGGTTGCCTATGTCGACGCCCAGGTGGCGCGTCTTCTGGCCGCCGTCGACCGCGCCAGCACGATCATCGTCGTCGCCGGCGATCACGGCGAATCGCTCGGTGAGCACGGCGAGCTGACCCACGGCCTTCTACTTTATGAGCCGGCGCTGCACGTGCCGATGATCGTGGCCGCCCCTTCGCTCCCTCCACGTTTGATTCACGCGGCAGTGAGCACGATCGATCTCGCGCCGACCGCGGCGTCGCTCGTGGGCGTTCCCTTCCCGCAGCCGGTCGACGGGCTCGACCTGGCCGCCGATCTTCGAGCGGGCCGCGAGCCACAGCCGGCCCCGATCTACGCGGAGACGCAATACCCGGCCACGTTCGGGTGGAGCGAGTTGGCGTCGATGCGGCTCGTCGATACAAAGCTGATCTCGGCCCCATCGCCGGAGATCTACGATCTGCGCCGCGACCCGGGCGAAACCTCAAACGTGTTGACGGGCGAGCGCCGTGCGTACCACGACCTCCTCACGCGTCTCGATCAGCTTCGCGCCACCGCCGTCGCTTCCGCACCATCCACCGTAGACGCGGAGACGCGCGCCAAGTTGGCCAGCCTCGGCTACGTCGCGCCGGCAGCCGTGAGCGGCGGAACGAAGCGCGACCCGAAAACGGTGGCTCCTCTTTTCAGAACCTTCGAGCAAGCCACGGCGATGATCAACGCCGGCCGTGCGCGCGATGCGGCCGTGCTCCTCGATCGGCTCGTGCGCGACGATCCGTCGAACCACGTCTTCCGCGAGACGCTCGCACGCGCCTTGCGCCAGAGCGGTGATGTCGGGCGCGCCATCACCCTTTATCGCCAGGCAGTGGCACTGGCGCCGAACGATGCCGACGCCTGGTACAACCTGGCCGTGGCGCTGGAGGAAACCGGCAACGCGCGCGAAGGGGAAGTCGCGCTCGGCGAGGCGGCGAAACGCGATCCGAACCGGCCGGAGATTCACAACATTCGCGGAGCGGCGCTGGCGGAGGCGGGCGATCTGCCCGGCGCGGAGAGGGAGTTTCGCGCCACCATCGCCGCCGATCCGCGCAACGCGCGAGCATCGAACAACCTCGGCAACGTACTTCGGGCCATGAACCGCGAAGCGGAGGCCACCGAGGCGTATCGCAAAGCGATCGAGCTCGCGCCGCGCTACGCCGATCCACTCAACGGACTGGGCGCGCTGCTCGTCGCGGGCGGCCGGGCGCGGGAGGCGATCCCGTACTTCGACAATGCCCTGCAGATCGCACCCGACTTCTACGAAGCGCAGCTCAACCGCGCCATCGCCCTTCAGGTCGCGGGCGATCCCGGAGCCGCGGCCGCCGAATTGCGACGGTTGCAGGCTCGCCTTCCCGCTTCCCGCGAATTTGCCGCCCAGCGCGCCGCCGTGCAAACTCTTCTCAACAGGTTAGCGCCGCAGTTACGCCGATAATCGCTTTGCGCTATATTGGATCAAACTCCAAACCGGTCGCCAACAGGAGGTAACACCGTGCGTTCTCGTTTCCTGATCCTGGTCGGTCTTCTCGTCCTTCTCCTTCCATCACTTCTCTTCGCGCAGACAAACGCCGGATCGCTATCCGGCCACGTCAGCGACGCGAGCGGCGGCGCACTTCCGGGCGTCACGCTCACGGCCACCAACAGCAGCACCGGATTCAATCGCACCGTCGTAACGGAGACAGACGGCAGTTACCGATTCTCGTCTCTGCCGGTCGGTACCTACGACGTAACGGCCGATCTGGCCGGCTTTGGATCGGTCACGACGAGGGGCGTCGAAGTCAATGTCGCTACCGATCGCTCGCTCAACGTCACATTGAAACAGGCCAGTGTGAAGGAACAGATCACCGTCACCGCGGCCTCGCCGCTGATCGAGACGACGCCGGCCGTCGGGACGGTCGTGAGCCAGCGCGAGATTTCAAACCTGCCGCTCAACGGCCGGCAGTTCGCGAACCTCGGCTCGCTGGCGCCGGGAACGACGCTCTCCGTCAACAGCGACCCGACCAAGCCGGGCCAGCTCACCATCGCCCTCAACGGCGGCAGCGGACGCAACGTCAACTTCCTCGTCGATGGCGGCGACAACACGGACGACACCATCGGCGGCGCGCTGCAGAACTACAACATCGAGGCGGTTCAGGAGTTCAACATCCAGACCCAGCAGTACAAAGCCGAATACGGCCGCACCACCGGCGGCGTTCTGACGGTCGTCACCAAGACCGGAACGAACGACATCGAGGGAAGCGCGTACGAGTTCTATCGCTCCAAGAGCCTGAACGAGGAGACGAACAGCGAGAAACTCTCCGGCGCCGGAAAGTCGCCCTATAAGCGCGATCAGTACGGCGCTTCGATCGGCGGCCCCATCATCCGCGACAAGATCCACTTCTTCGCCACCGCCGAACGGCTGGAACGCCCCACGAACTACGTCATCAACACCATTCCCGGCACCGGGCAGCCGCCGATCTATCCGGAGTTCCAGGGGCAGGCCGTTCCGACACCGTTCAAGGACAACCTGCTGACGGCGAAGGTCAGCGCTGACCCGAGCCCAACGCAGTTCCTGCAGGTGCGCTACGGCTACCAACGCAACTCCGATATCTACGGCGCCAGCCCGATCGTTCTACCGAGCGCGCTCGGCACGCTGACAAACGACTACCACTCGTTCCTGCTCGGCCACACGTGGCAGATCGGTTCGAACAAAGTCAACGACTTCATCTTTCAGGACACCCATTTCAAGAACGCCATCCTGCCGACTTCGAACGACCCTGCCCTCATCTATCCCAGCGGCGTGAGCGTCGGTCAGAGCGTCAATACACCGCAGACGACAACGCAGATCAAACGGCAGTACAAAGACGACTTTGCGTGGTCACAGACCCTCGGCCAGATGCGCCACGACTTCAAGGTCGGCGCGAACTACATCGATGAGCCCCTCCTGGGCGGCGACTTCTCCACGGGAACGTCGGGCATTTACACGCTACTGAATGACGTGAAGGGCTCGCCCGTCGTCGACATCGCCATCTTCAGCGGATTTGCCGGCTACAACACGCCCATCAAGCAATACAACTATTACGCGCAGGACGACATCTCCTTTAGCAGGAAGCTGACGCTGAATGTCGGCCTCCGCTACGACCTCTGGAAAGGATTCGACCTGAACCAGACATCGAACCCGATCTGGCAGACGCTGTCGACCCAGACCAAGTACAACGATCCCTACCTGAAGGATTTCCAGGGTGGCAAGGGCGGCAAGCTGAAGAACGACACGAACAACTATGCCCCCCGCCTCGGCTTCACATACGACCTTCGCGGCGATTCCAAGAACATCCTCCGTGGCGGCGTCGGCCGTTACTTCGACTTCCCCTACACCAACGCCACGATCCTCTTCCCGGCCGTGGCCGTGCAATCGACGTACGGACAGAGCTACTCCTTCCACGACGGTACCGGAATCAAGAACGCCAACGGCAGCTTCTTCCAGCCCGGCCAGACCCTGCCGCCGAATCAGCAGGTCGGGGGAACCGCCGTCAATCCTCCAAACGAGGTGGCCTCACCGACCCTGGCCACACCGTACTCCGATCAGATATCACTCGGATACTCATGGCAGGTCAATCCGTGGCTCGGTCTGAACATCGACGGATCGCACATCAATTACAAGGACATTCCGTTCCGATTCCGCGGAAATCCGTTCGATCCGACGACAGCGAACATCGGCGGCTGCCCAGCCACCGGATGCCGCCGCTTCCCGGCCTTCGGTAGCTTCCGCATCTGGGACGGCAGCGGCTTCGCGAAATACAGCGGCGTGAACCTTGGCGCCCACGCTCGCCTGGGAACGCAGTTCGAATTCCAGGGCTTCTACACCTACTCGCATACGACCGGCAATGTGCTCGCGGGCGCGGATGAGTTCCGCATCACCGATGCGGGGCATCAGGGCGATCTGCGCGCCGTACGCGATCAATCCATCGACCCGTACGATCCTTTCTGCAGCGCATGCGTGGGACCGCTGAACACGGATCAGAAGCATCGCGTCACGTTCAGCACTCTCTACCGCGCGCCGCTCGGCCTCAACCTCTCCGGCATCTTCCGTTATCACTCCGGTACGCCGTACACCGAATGGGCCGGCAAGGACATCAGTTGCGGACCGACCGGGACCGTGGGGCAGTGCAAAGACGGTTACGCCTTTGACCTTGCGCCGGGCGTGAGTCACGTCAACAGCCTGCGCGGCGGCTCCTTCTCCCAGTTCGACGTCCGTCTGGCGAAGGAGTTCAAGTTCTACCACAACTACGGCGTGGAACTGATCGGCGAGATTTTCAATCTCTTCAACTCGAAGAACCCCGCGAACTTCAACGGTAACTGCGCGGTCAACGCCGCCGGACAGTGCACGTTCACAGGCGGCTTCGGTCAGGCGAACACATTCGCCGGTGATCCGGGGCAGGGTGAGCAGCGCCTGGCGCAGCTCGGCGTTCGCGTCACCTTCTGATCCGCGAATCATCGTCTGTTGACTACGGGGCGCCGCGAGGCGCCCCGTAGCGTTTCTGTGACGTACTGTCCTCAGACGAGGATGATGTGACCGCGGTCACGGTGCGCCGTAATCGCGTAACTCCTTGAAACGACAATAGGAATATTTTCCCCACCGTGGCACGCCTACGGCAGCGGCACGTGGAAGGAAGAGAGAAACAAATCATGCGAAAGATCCTTGCTATTGCAGTCCTGCTTACCGCGACGACGTCCGTATTCGCACAGTCGCTCACCGAAAAGATCGACGTCTCAGTCGTGAATGTCGACGTCACGGTCACCACGCATGGTTCGCCGGCGCGCGGGTTGACCCGCGACGACTTCGTAGTCCTCGAAGACGGCGTGCCCCAGAACATCACCAACTTCTACACGATCGGAAATTCGCGCGACAAAGCGGTCGCCGCCACGCCTTCCGCGGCCGCGCCGCCGGCGCCGCCGCCTGTTGCGGACGAACGTTTCCGCCGCAAGGTTCTGGTCATCTTCGACAACCGCCACATGTCGATCCACAACCGCGACGTGGCGTTGGGAAAGCTCGAACAGTTCATCAACGACCGCTTCGATTCGGGTAGCTACGACTGGTCGATCGCCATGCTCGGCGACCAGACGCGCGTGCTTCTTCCGCTCACCTCGGACAAGCAGCGCATCCACGGTGCGCTCGCCGAGATCCGTAAACTCGCCGCCGGCCGCGGGCTGCGGGACTTCTATCAGGTCGAGGACCGCACAGCGCCCATCTACAACAATTCGGCGATCGAATCGATCGCGCTCGGATCACTCACCAATAGCGGAGTGAATCGGCTCATCGAGCAGGCGAACCTGTTTCAAGCGGCTGAGGATGCCGTCACCACGTATTCCGGGATCCTCGAGGCCGCTCGCTCCTTCGCCAACGCACCGGGCCGCAAGCTCATCCTGCTGATGACGGGCGCTTTTGCCGAAGACGAGAATGCTCTCTTCTCGTTTGATCCGTCGTTGACGACGCAGCGCTTCGCCCGCGTCTCCGCCCTTCGCTCGTGGCTGATACGCGAGGCAAACGCATCCGATTGCAGCATCTCCGTCATCGACGTCGAAGGTCTCATCCCGCTGAATATGGGAGCCGACAGCAGAGGTCCCGACTTCAACGGCGCCGCCTTTGCGTCCGCCGACCGTGGTCTGCGGGGCGGAATCAGCTCCACCGGCTCCTTATTCTGGATCGCGCGTGAGACCGGCGGCCAGTCTTTCACCGGAAACTACGTCGACAAATCGCTGCGCGATTTTGACCTCGCCACATCGAACTTTTACTCGCTCGCCTACCACCCGAATCATCCCGAAGACAACCGGTATCACTCCATCACGGTCCGTCTGAAAACGCCGGGCCGCTACACGCTCTCGTACCGCAACGGATACAGCAGCATTCCCATCGAGGAGCAGATCGAACGGGCCATGCGATCGGCGCTGGCCGCGGACATGCAGCCGTCGGCGATGCCGCTGAACCTGACCACAGGCCCCGTGACCGCGGCTGATGTTCCGGGAGCGATTCTCGTGCCGCTGCTCGCCACCGTCTCGGCAAAAGAGCTGCAGTTCGTTCCCTCGAACAACGGCTCGGTGGCGCGAGTCGACATCTACGTGTCGGTGTTTGACGATAGCGGCCGCCTGATACGGACGTTCCGCACGGTCCGCGAAGCGCACGCGAAGGCGGGCACGGAAGGCGACGGCAACTTCGTCGCCTCTCATGCCGTCCGGCTCCGCAAAGGCAAGCCCTACCGCCTCGTCGTGGCCATTCACGATCAGGTCAGCGACGCCATCGCCATCAAGTCCGAGGATGTTCGTTTCTAGGTTCGGGAGATTCATGAAGACAGTCATCACTTCTCTGGTAGTGCTCTGCGCGGCGACGCTGAGCGCGCAGGTCTCGGAAACCATCGACGTCCGTATCGTCAATGTCGACGTCACGGTCACGTCGAAGGGCGGACCCGTGCGCGGTCTGACGCGCGACGACTTTGAGATCTTCGAAGACGGCCGGCATCAGGCCATCACGAACTTCTATGCCTCCGAGGAGACGCGGGCGGTGGCAACGGCTGCGGCGGCCGCACCCGCCGCACCCGCGGCCGCCGCGGTGGCGCCCGCGGAGCCCGACCCCCGTTACCGGCGCAAGGTTCTCGTCCTCGTCGACAACAACCACACCACGCGGCACGGACGCGACACGGCATTGCGCGCGCTGGAAGCAATGATCAACGACCGTTTTCACGGCGACTACGAATGGTCGATCGGCGTGATCGGCCGCGGCGTCACGCTCGTGCTGCCGTTGTCGTCCAACAAGGCCGCCATCCATGAAGCGCTCGAGATCATCCGCCGCGCCGGAACGCGTGGCGAGGCAACCTCGACGTTTGCCGGTGTCACGGACCGCGGAGGGCTGACCCTCAAACCAACGGAGACCGCGGTCGTTGGGATGACTGTGTTCGACCGCGACTATTTCGAGCGGTTGGCGCAGGCCGGCGCCAGCGACGATACCGAGCGTGCCATCGCCGCGAAGTTCACCGCCCCGGCCATCCTCGACGCCGCACGCGGCTTTGCCAGCACCTCAGGCCGCAAGATCGTCTTTTTTCTAACCGGCGATCCAGGCCTCAACGACGTCGATTTCGTGATACCGGCGGGAAACGGGTTCAACGTCCGTGGTGTTACCGATGGCAAGCCGGGAAAGGCGACGGAGCTCTGGGACGCCCAGAAGGCCATCGAGGAGCTTCGTAAAGCGATCATCCACGAGGCGAATTCGTCCGATGTCAGCTTCTACATCTGGAACGTCGAAGGCCTGAAACCGATGGGCGATATCGGCTCGTCCGGCAGCCAGACGTCGAGCCAGGCAACGAACACCTCCGCCGTTTTCTGGCTGGCCAATCAGACCGGCGGCCGGCTCGTGACCGGCAACGACCCAGCCCGTGCCGTCCAGGAGTTCGATACCGCCTCATCGACCTTCTACTCGCTCGGCTACTCGCCGATCCATCCGGACGATGGCAAGTACCACGCGATCAGCGTGCGCCTGAAACGGAAGGGCGACTACAAGCTCGAGTACCGGACCGGCTACAGCAGCAATCCGACGGCAATGCAGCTCGAGCGGGCCATGAGCTCGCCGACAGCCGCGGCAATGCAGCCGACCGGCCTTCCGGTAACCCTGGCCATCGGCACCCCTTCGTCCGACGGGAACGAAGTGAATGTGCCGATCGAA
>DATLWH010000074.1:0-3556 GCA_035576505.1 Thermoanaerobaculia bacterium
GGCATGTGCCGCACCGCTGCGTTTTGTTGCCGGAGGTCGTATTGAGCGAATAGGCACCGGTGGCTGCGTCGCTCAGAAGCCAGCTGAAGAGGTTCTTGTTGGTGGCATCGGGGAACTGACGGGTGGAGCGGCCGCGCGAAAAGAAGGCGGAGTCGCCCCAGAAGTCGGAGCGCTGGTGACCCTTGAGGTACCAATTGACCGACTCGAGGTGACCGAAGCCGCTGTGGCACGAGAGGCAGAGATACGGCATACCGAGGAAGGCCGCCCCCGAGGTCGCGGCGAGGTTGTCGTACGTGTCCTGAATCGGTCCGTTGGGCTGGATCTGCCGTACCCAGTAGTTCGGCGGTCCAGAGGCGAAACTGTCGCCGGTTGCGCCGAGGAGCTCACGCACCATCTGGTCGTAGGGCTTATTGGCCTGAATCGAGTCATGAATGTAGGAGTAGTAGGCGTTGCGGCCGTTCGGAAACTCGCGGCTGTTCGACGACACCTGCACGTTCTGCACGAGATCGCCGAACCACATCGTCCAGCGGTCGACGAAGGCGTCCGAGGCCAGGAGAGCGTCGATGGTCTTGGCACGTTTGCCGGCGGATGTGTCCGCCAGGAAGGCCTGAACGGTGGCCGGGTCGGGGATCTGGCCGGTGAGATCCATCGTGACGCGGCGGAGGAATTCATCGTCCGAGGAGAGCGCGGAGGGGACGATCCCATCCGTCTTCATCTTGCCGAAGATCTCGTCGTCGATGTAGTTGACCGAGATCGGATAGACATCGCCTCCCGAGGGCGGCTCGACGGCTCGGTGACGGCCGGAGCTCGGCGCGACCGCTTCGGCGGTAACGGAAAGCTGGTGGTAGAGGCTGGCCTGCTGCTCGCGCGGCGAGCGGAGGTCGAACGGCCCGTAGGGGCACGTTTCCCTTTCAACGCCGAGCAGGAGCGTCGGCGCGACGACCGCGAGTGCTATCCATTGTTTCATGGCGTTTGGACTCCCGTCACAGGCGAATGTTTACACACTGGACCGGAGACTGTGACCCCTTGTGATCCGGGTCACGTCGTCCGGTCGATGTCGTCGAGCTTGCGGATGTCGACCGAGATCAAGCCGTCGGGGTCCGAGGGGTTGAACATCGTCCGGAACTTCGCTCCCCAGACGATCTCGTCGAACTTGTACGACGAGCGCGTATGGACGGTCTGCGAGAACGTCTCGTCGAAGCCGTTGAGCAGGATGAGCAACTCGGCGTCGCGGGCGCGCAGCTCGTCGGCCGGGCAGCCTTTGAGAGGGCTGGCCTCGTCGATCGGATGGACGATCGTCCAGGAAAGAGGGAAGAAGACGACGCGCTCCCGCTCGAGCTTGAGAGGGATGAACTCGCGGTCGGTGACGCTGGAGTGGTCGCGCTTGCGCAGCGCCAGGAGGACCGTCGCGCTCATCTCCACGATCTCGTTCCGCTTCTTGTTGACGATGCGGAACATGAGAGCGGTCTTGTCGCGGTAAGGACCGATGATGGCCACCTTGCTGAAGGCGATCTCCGCCCTGGGACGGGCGAATCGCGCGAACATGATTCCGGCGATGATGGCAAAGCCGAGGAGCCCGACCAGCGACTCGAACGCGACGAGCGCGTTGGCGGCGAAGGTCACCGGAACGATGTTGCCGTAGCCGATGGTGGCCAGGGTGTGGACCGAGAAGAAGAACGCTTGCGTGAATCGCTCGGTCACCGCTTCGTTGGCGAATCCGGTCAGCGCCCCCTTGCCGCAGGCGACGAAGGCGGCGGCGAAGAGAGCGTTGAGCACGACGTACGAGCCGGCCACATAGGCGAGAAAGCGCGGCCAACTGATGGTCAGGAAGTAGTGATACGCGGAGAGCGCTTCCCAGTACCCGAGCCCCATGCGGCGGACGTTGAAGGTGCCGTCGCGGTTGAGGAGCCGCTTGCGGCTCTCCCGGGCGACGACGCTTCCGAATCCGAGGTCTAGGTTGGGATCTTCGAGGGGCGGTACGGGCCGGATGTCGGCGGACATGGTTAGTAGATTAGTAGATTAGTAGATTAGTGGATTAGTAGATCAGTGGATTGGAAAGATGACTGGTCGATCGTGGAGAGTCACGAACGGACGAATCCACGAATCTACAGATCCACTGATCCACTGATCTACTGATCACGATCCACTAATGAAAGAACGACACGACGATCGCCAGGAGCAGCACCACCACGACCGCCAGCGATACCCACATGGCCTGCACGGTCGGACGGTGCATATTGACCGTCTCGCGGCGCTCGCCGAGGAGGAATTGCAGGTACTCCACGCGCGGCCGGACGCTGGCCACCTTCTCTTCGAGATCGGGATAGATGACCTGGTTGATCTCGGGGACGATGACCACCGGGATGAACGTCGCGCCGCCGGCGCGCGTCACATAACCGGTGAGCAGGTCGTTGTGGGGCTGATCTCCGTCGGCGACGAGGCAGTGATAGACCGTCGTGGACTGAAGAACCGAAAGGGCTTTGCCTGCCGCACCGCGCGCCTTGTAAGCGTTGACGACGCTCTCCGAAGTCTGTCTCAGAATGCGCTCGTTGAGACCGTGAACGCGGGTGAAGATGAAGACGGTCTCGCCGGAGGCGAAGGAGATCTTCTCCGTGCGGCGGAAGATGATCTCGCCGTACTTCTTCCAGTCCTCGTCGGTCAGATCGGTGGTAAAGCCTTCCTCGATGAGTCGGGCCATGAGGCGGCTGGCCGGATCGGAGTCGGCGGGAGACTCGGGCGGTTTTTCAGCTTTCAGTTCTTGCATACTTTTCAACGAGACGGATCAGATCCGGGAATTCGAATGGTTTCATGAGGTAGTCGTCCGCGCCGCACTGGCGCGCCTTCTCGGCGATGTCGCGGTCGCCGGAGAGGACCACGTAGGGTATGGAGCGCGTATCGGCCTGTCCTTTCAAGGCGCTGCACAGGGCGGCGCCGTTCATCCCTTTGATCGTGAGATCCGCGAAGATCATCTGCGGACGACTCTCCGTCACGCGCTTGAAGGCGGTGGTGCCGTCGGCGACGACTTGACAGTCGCGCCCATGGCGCTGCAGGACGAGCGCGACCAGCCGCCCCACCTGCGGATCATCTTCCACGACGAGAATCACCCTTCTCCTTTAATCGAATCGGACTCGTACGCTTTTGCGCAGATGTCCGCAAACGGCGCCGGCGACACACCCGATCATGTTCCACCCCGCATCTTCCCAGCCGGTCACTCGTGTCGGTAGTGCGCTCTGCCACGCCACCAGCCCCAACGCAAATGTCACGCCTACTGCCAGAGTCAGCAGATAGGTCCGCAGGCGATGACCCTCTCCCCCATCGAAGCAGAGAAAGGCCAGCGCGCCCCAGGGGATGAAGAAAAGGATGTCGGCGATGGCCGGTGCCGCCGTCGCCAGGATCGCATCGATCGAGAGGGCGCCCCGGTCGTAACGATGCATGAGCGAAACAATGTCCGAAACGGTGAGTTGCTGGCGAAGATAGGCACGCCCGGAGAGGAACGCGATCAGCGCCGTCATGGCGATGGAGACCGCGGCGAGGAGGACGATGGTCACTCCTCGAG
>DATLWH010000075.1:0-3214 GCA_035576505.1 Thermoanaerobaculia bacterium
GCCGTTGATGGCTTCGATGAGCCTCGCTTTGTTCACCGCGCCGAAGTTCGTGATCTCGTCGATGAGGTGCAGCGGCCCGGCCACGAAGCCGAAGTTACGGAAGAGGCGTTGGGGGTCGATCTTGTCGTCGAGGTGCGTGACGCAATGATTGAGCGACTCTCCTTTACGGAAGAAGTGGTAGAGGTCTTTCTCGATCGGTACGTCGATGGCGTTACGGATGGCGGAGGTCCCGGTGTCGAGGTCGACGAGCACAGTACGGCCATGGCGCGAGAGGGCAAGCGAGAAGTTGATGGCGAACGTCGTCTTGCCGACCCCACCTTTGCCGGAAGAGATCGGAATGATCCGTTTGATGGACACTCTCGTTGGGGACTTCGGGCCGGAGTGTAGCATCCGGGTCGTATTGGAGCTTTGCTGCTAAAATCAGGGCACCAGTGCTCCCATCATCGTTTTATCGTAAGTTCACGCTCTTCGCGGAGCTCGACGAGCGGGAACTCGCGTCGATCGCGGCGGTGGCTAAGGCCAGGCGCTATGCGAAGGACGACGTCGTCTTCCATGCGGACGAGAGCGGCGATGTTTTCTACCTGATCCGCGAAGGCCAGGTGAAGGTGACGATGATCTCTCCCGAGGGAAAGGAGATCATCCTTTCAATCCTCGGCGTGGGCGACTTCTTCGGCGAGATGGCGCTGTTCGACAACGAGCCGCGGTCGGCGACGGTGATCGCCATCGAGCCTCTCGAAATCGTGACCATCTGGCGGAGCGACTTTCTCCACATCCTGAGCGAGAACTTCTCGATCACACAGAAGGTGCTCGCGGAGTTGTCGAAGCGGCTGCGCGATGCCTCGAACCGGATCGAGTCGCTGGCGACGATGGATGTCTACGGCCGGCTGGCGCGCTTTTTCCTCGACCTTGCCCGCCAGAGCGGCAAGTCGCTCGATAACGACTACGTGGCCGTGACCCGCCCGACGCACCAGGCCATCGCCAACATGATCGGTACCTCGCGCGAGACCGTCTCGCGTCTAATTCACGACCTGATGAAGCAGAATCTCCTGCTGTCGGAGGGGAAGACGATCTACCTCCGCAAGTCAGCACTCGATCAGTTCCGCGCGGAGCTGTGAGGGCGGGGCGCTGGGTCGCTGAGTTACTCGGTTGCTGAGTGGTCCGTTTTCAACTGATGATGTCCCTCGCTAAGCACGCAACGTGGCAAACCCAGTATCGGCAACCTGGCAACTCAGCGACGTAGCAACCCAGCAACCATGTTCACCGTCCCCAACGCTCTGACCCTTCTCCGCCTGCTGGCGGTGCCCGTGTTCATCGAGGCATCGTTCCGGGGGGAGTACAGGCTTGCGTTCTTCATCTTCGGTGGTGCGGCGGTCACCGATTTTCTCGACGGCGTCATCGCGCGGCGTTTCAACCAGCGCTCGCGGCTCGGAGCGATCCTCGATCCGGCCGCGGACAAGACGATGATGTTTTGCGGCTACCTTTTCTACACGCTGCGAAGAGGATTGCCGGTCGCTGGAATCCCTGCCTGGCTCACCTTCACGGTGTTCATCCGCGATTTCTTCATCATTGCTGTTGCCTATCTCATGTACACGCGCGTCCAGGTGAAGCGTTTCCCGCCATCGTGGGCTGGGAAGACCTCCACCGTTCTTCAGGCGGTCACTCTCGGGGTGGCCATCGCCGCGAACGCCTTCGGGGCGGTGCTTCTGCCGTTTCTGGAGATCCTCTTCCGCATCGCGCTTCTGGCCACTCTCTTCTCCGGGTGGGACTACCTCAGGAAAGGGAAGGGGATGCTCTCCGCCGCCAATCCTTGACCACTCCCGCGCGCTCTCCTAGAATGCGCGGCTCGCATGCCGAAATAGATGGTGGGCGCGAGAAGTTAGCAGGGGTCCCAAGCCTCCATAGCTCAATTGGTAGAGCAGCAGACTCTTAATCTGTTGGTTCTAGGTTCGAGTCCTAGTGGGGGCACCAAATCAAGTACGATGGCGAGGACTGGGCGCGCGCTCGGTCCTTTTTTGCATTCGGGCGAAAGTGGCGGAACTGGCAGACGCGCTGGACTTAGGATCCAGTGGCCCAAAGCCGTGCGGGTTCGAGTCCCGCCTTTCGCACCAATCCCACCGAAAAAAATCCAGCCGAAGGTTGTCAGCGAATGCTTCTCAATTACGAAGACGTTTCCACGGTCAAGAAAACGGTCGAAGTCGAAATCCCGGCGGATCTCATCTCCGCCGAGTGGCAGCGCGTTACCGCGGAGTTCAGCCGTCAGGCGAAGATCCCCGGGTTCCGGCCAGGCAAGGTGCCGGCCGGCATCGTCCGCACGCGCTTCGCCAAGGAGATCCAGGAACAGGTGATCGAGCGGCTGCTGCCGCAAACCTTCTACGAGGCCATCGCTGACAAGGGTCTGGAGCTCGTTGGAGAGCCTCGACTGGACCAGATGGACCCGTACATCGAAGGCGCGCCCCTCAAGTACAAGGCGGAGTTCCAGGTGAAGCCGCAGTTCGAGCTCGGCGAATACCGTGGGCTGGCCATCGATGATCCGAAAATCGAGGTTGCCGATCACGACGTCGACAACATGATCGAGCGCTTACGCGAGCAGGCCAGCGCCTACCGTCCTGAGGTCGAACGCGGCCTCGAGGACGGTGACTTCGCCATGATCGAGATGACGACCTCGGGTGAGGGCATCGATGCCGAGACACGCGGCGGCCACTTCCGGCTTGGCGAAGAGACGCCGATGCCCGAGCTCCATGACGCCCTGCGCGGGAAGAAGACGGGCGAGTCGGCCTCGTTCGAAAAGACGTACGGCGAAGAGGCCCAGAACGAACGCTTTCGCGGCAAGACCATCCGCCACGATGTGACGCTCACGGAGATCCGCGTTCAGGAGAAGCCGGAGGTCACCGACGAGTTCGCGCAAAGCACGGGCGGCTGGGAAAACGTCGAGCAGATGCGCGAGGCCATCGCGGCCGATATCCGCAAACATCGCCAGTTCGAGGCAAGCCGCCTCAAGAAGAATCAGATTGGCGAGCTCCTTCTGGCCGCGCACGAGTTGGAAGCTCCCGAAACCCTGATTACAGAGGAAGTGGGCAAGTCGCTGCAGAACTACGCGCGCTTCCTGGCCTCTCAGGGCATCGACATCGACAAGGCCGAGGTCGACTGGCGGAAGATGCGCCTCGAGTTTCTCCCCGAGGCCGAGAAGCGCGTCAAGCGCGCCCTGATCCTCGAA
>DATLWH010000076.1:0-2098 GCA_035576505.1 Thermoanaerobaculia bacterium
CGAGCCGGGACAGGAGCACAAGGAGACGATCGCCACCGGCACGCGCGCCGCGGTGGCGGGCGGCTATACCGCCGTCTGCGCCATGGCCAACACGCTGCCGCCGAACGACGAGCGCGCCGTGACAGAGATGATCATCGCCGAGTCGCGCCGGAACGGGGCCTGCCGCGTCTATCCCATCGGCGCGGTCAGCAAAGGCCTGCTGGGAGAAGCGCTCGCGGAACTGGCCGACCTCCGCACCGCCGGTTGCATCGGTGTGAGCGACGACGGCAAGCCGGTCTGGAATGCGCAGCTCATGCGCCGCGCACTCGAGTATTGCTCGATGCTCGGCATCCCCGTGATCGCCCATGAGGAGGATGCGAACCTCTCCGACGGCGGGGTGATGCACGAGGGCTATTTTTCGACGCTCCTCGGCATGGGGGGGATTCCGGCGGCATCGGAGGAGACGCTCGTGGCACGCGACGTCATCCTGGCTCGAGCGACGGGCGCGCACGTCCACATCGCTCACCTCTCGACTGCCGGGGCGGTCGAGTCCGTACGCCATGCCCGCGCCTCGGGTGTCCACGTGACCTGCGAGGTGACGCCGCATCACATCGCCCTGGGCGACGAACGCGTGCAGTCGTTCGCGACGAATCTGAAAATGAACCCGCCGCTCCGATCGGCCGCGCATCGTCAGGCGCTCCTGGCCGGCATCGCCGACGGCACGATCGACGCCATCGCCACCGATCACGCGCCGCACCATTTCGATGAAAAGAACGTCGAGTTTGATCTGGCGCCCTTCGGCGTGATCGGCCTGGAGACGGCTTTCCCCGTCTGCCACGACCGCCTGGTGCGCGCCGGCGTGATCGAGATCGATCGCCTCATCGACCTCATGTCGTGCGGACCGGCCAGGATCTTCAACCTGCCCGGGGGGACACTGCGTCCGGGCACGCCCGGCGATGTGACGCTGCTCGATCTCGAGGCGGCGTTTACCGTACCGGCCACGTTCCATTCCAAGGCCTCGAACTCACCGTTCGTCGGAGAATCGCTGCGCGGCCGCGCCGTGACGACAATCGTGGGCGGCCTGGTGCGATACAACATCCGGGACCAGGCTCGCGGGGCAAAGCGGACGAGGAAGAAGTGAGCGAGCTCCACCCGAAGCGCGTCGTCATCGTCGACGACTCCCCGGCCTACTGCGACCTATGGTCGAACTTCATGATCGAGCGTTACGCCACGACCGCCCACGTGGAAACCTACTCGCATCCGTATGATGCCCTGCCGAAGATCGACGACTCCATCGACCTGCTCATCGTCGATCTGGAAATGCCCGGGATGGACGGGAAGAAGTTCGTCGAATATGCGCGCGCCAAAGGAGTCCCGGCGCGGCGCATCGTCGTCACCTCGTCGCACTCCTCGGATGAGCTCCACCGGCGCTTCCGCATCGGAGAAACGATCGCCGTCATCAATAAAACCGAGGCCAAACAGCAGGAGGCATTCCTGATGATCCTCGATTCGGTGATGAGGCGGTGAGCTCACAGCTTGATCCGCAGATGACGCAGATGAAACGCAGATTAGAATCTGCTTATCTGTGTTCCTCTGCGACATCTGCGGTTGAATGCTTCTTTCGACAACTGATCACCGACAACCCGCGCGCAGCGTGCACGTAGCGCACGCATATAATTACGATTGTGACTGTGCAGTCTCCAGCGCCCTCGACCGAGCAGGCTCCGAGCTTCACGCTCAACGACCTGCTCGTCTACATGGCCAAGCAGCAGGCTTCCGATCTTCATCTGAAGCCGATGCGGCCACCGCTGCTCCGTTTGCGGGGCAAGCTCGTACCGGTCAAAAGCGAGTCGCTCAAACCGGCCGATATCGAGAGGATGCTCCTGCCGCTGCTCAACCATCATCAGACGGAAAAGTTCGAGACCATGCAGTCGGTCGACTTCGGCTACGGCGTGGCGGGCGTGGCCCGCTTCCGCGTCAACATCTACAGGCAGCGAGGCACGGTCGGCGCGGTCTTCCGCCGCATCCCCATCAACGTGCTGACCATCGAAGCGCTCGAGCTGCCGGACGCCATCCGCGACCTCACCCAGATTCCCGACGGCCTGGTCCTCGTCACCGG
>DATLWH010000077.1:0-3045 GCA_035576505.1 Thermoanaerobaculia bacterium
GATCGCCGCAGCCTTTGCCGTCTTCCGCATAGGCCGTATTCGAGCACAAACCATGTCAGGATCGCTCCCGGCTTTCTCTTCGACCCCCGACCCCCGACTCCCGGCTCCCCCGAACCATTTGACGCCCTCTCACCGCCCGACTATCCTGTCCCCGACCTCGGAAATAGCGAGGAAGAACAGCTCGTTGAGACAACCCCAAGCAGGCGCTTAGCTCAGTTGGTAGAGCATCACCTTCACACGGTGGGGGTCAGCGGTTCGAGTCCGCTAGCGCCTACCAAAACGTCTCCGACTCCACGCCGCTCGGCTTGCAAGAACCGGCGGCTTCTTTTCCGCCGTCCTCCGGCGGAAGAGTTCACGGAGTCTTGGTTGGGATAAAGGGACTTTTGTACTGCTGTATCACTGCACAGAGCGATTGGAATGGTGTTCTGTGAATATGCAACCGCGCGCCTCGTACCTCCCATCAAACCGACGATTCCAATCGCCAGAAAGCCCACAGCTCTCTCAAAATTGACGACTTCTGGTCAGTGAGAGTGAGATTCGGCCGCAAGCCCCACGGCGACGCTTTCCTCGGTTTGCCATGCATGGGAGGGAAATGGGAGCGGCCGTCACTCCTCTGGGGGAGGAGACTGCACATGGGCCTGATAACTAAGCTGGCTTTGGCCACCGACGACGAAATTGATCACGCTTTGAAGGTCATGACGAAGGGACTGTTCGCTAAAGAGGCCGCTATCGAGGAGTTCATGGACCACGAGGAAGCATTTCGAGCCGAGTTGGCGAGCGTACTCCCGATGGCTGTGAAGCTTGAGAAGGTCGCGACGGGAAAGGAGATGGTGCTGTTCCGTGGTGTGGCGCTGGAGATTGCCAGCAACCCGGAACTAGCGCCTAAACTTGAGGCGGCGCTGAAGCAGCGCAAGACCTTGATCGAACCGGTTACGACGGCTCTTGTCCTCGCTGGCATCATCCTTGTCCTTCAGACCGACATCGAGTTTGAGCACACGAGGAAAGCCGGCAAAAAGTCGACCCGAATCGTGCTAAAGAAAAAGCCGACGTCCGAGAACATCCTCCAGAAGCTGTTTGGTCTCTTTAAATGAGCAGTTTTCATCTATACGTCCTCGGCTCCTTCAAGCCAGACGAAGCATTAGTCACGCTAGCAGAGTTCGAGGGCAGCCGTGCGGTGGAGCGCGTCGCGGTGAAATCGTCAAATGTCGAGGCGCTCACTGAACTGACTTCCGCGCTGCGTGTGTTCATCGAAGCGGGTGCACCGCCCTTCGATAACCGCGATCTGGAACTCCTCGGCGGCAAGCTGTTCGATTTCATCATCACGGGAGACGTGCGGCGTGTCCTCGACACGGCGCGCGGTGGACGCGAAAGCGGACTGCTTCCGATGGAGCTTTTTCTTGAGGATGACATCCTGGCCGGCTGGCCTTGGGAGTATATGTTCGACGACAAGGCGAACTCATTCCTCTGCCAGGAGTTTCATCCCATCTCCCGCGGCATCTACACAATCATTCCGCGCCGCAAGCCGCGAGCGATAGAAGGAAAAATCAAGCTCGCCCTCCTCCTCGGTGTTCGCAGTGGCGACAGACACACCACGCCCGATGAGGAGGTCCGTTGGATCCGGAACGTGTTCGATCAGGATCTGAAGGACGCCGTCGAGATCAAACCGATGCAGGGTGCCACCTACACAGAACTAGAGGACTTCCTTGTCGCTAACAAGTTCCACATCCTTCATTTTTTCGGCCACGCCCGCTTCGACGCTCGCACGCAGTCCGGCTATCTGCGTTTCGACAGCGCGGACGGAAAAAGCTTTCGTCTCACGGCGCGCCAGTTCGCCACGATGGTGATGCAGCATCAGAACGACACGCGTCTCGTCTTCCTGAATGCTTGCGAGAGTGGCCGCACGAGCGCAGAGACCGACCCGGCGCGTAGCTCGATTGCTGCTGCACTGGTGGAGCTCGGCGTGCCAGCTGTCGTGGCCACCCAGTTCTCGATCGCCGATGTCAGCGCTCATCATCTCTCATCGAAGATCTACAAAGCCCTCGCGAAGGGGGCACCTCTTATCGACGCCATGACTCGCGGTCGGCGAGCAATGCAGTTCGCTGAGGAGAGTCAGTCGTTCGATTGGGGAATCCCAGTGCTCTATGCTTCCGATCCATCGATTGAAGTCTTTCCGGCCGCCGTACCGGCAACTCCGTTGGTGGAGGTCGCCGCCCAGACGGTCAACGTCGCGACAACTCGGACTGCGAAGTCACGGCCGAAGAAGTTGAAAGTAGCGCTCATCGATGTCGATGCCAAGTCCGGATTTCTTCCGCAACTCGTCGAGCAGGCTAACGCCGCGCAGAACTACTACCAATTTCAGGTCGACTATCTGCCGCTGCCGTCCGGCGCAGTACTAACGAAGCTCGGGCGCCACCGTTTCAATCCGCCGGTGCTGATGCTGGAGCGAATCGACCAGCCCTTCAAAGACGCGCCGACACGATTGAACGTCGATCGCGTCTCGTGCATCACCGCCTGCATGATCGGGGGCAGGGAGAAACGGAAGATGTACTACGACCTCTTCGCCTCATCGATCGATTCGAACAAGTACGTCTTCGCCGTCTCTGCCACCGGTGTCCGCGAGTACGCCGCGGAGGCGGCGATGGAGTTCTCGAAGGCCATTCTCTTCCTCGTGCTGGCTGAACTGGTGCGCAGCGATGAGCGGTGGCATATCGATTATCACCCCGAGACGCGCGCTTGCCTCTTCGACTTCTGTGACGATCGCCACGACATTGTTAAGGGTCTACGTAAGAGCCGCTTCGACCATAAGCCATGCCGGAAGAAGATCACCGACGACCGCCTGCTGACGGCGATCGATGCGTTGCTGGCGTTATGAAGGGCTAGGAGTCTGCGCATCGCATCGCGCTCGCCGGCATGCTGGCGCGCTGGCTCCACGCAAACTGCGCAAGGTCTCCGCTTCCGCGGCTCACAACGCTTCGCCGGGGACTACGAACGCGGCCCAGTAAATTCACCCCTTGGGGCGAATCAGGGGGTCACACCTTCGTTCTT
>DATLWH010000078.1:0-2229 GCA_035576505.1 Thermoanaerobaculia bacterium
CAGTCAGGCATTTGAGGTCGCCGTGAAAGAGCGCCTCGACCGGATGCAACGAACGAGACTTGCGCGAGAGGCGGCGAAGCTCGATAGGACGGAAGAGCAGGCCCTGGCCGATGCGGTCTATGCGGGAGAAACCGAGTGGCCCGAATACTGAGGGGCGACATCGTCTGGGCCGATCTCAACCCCGTTACCGGAAACGAACAAGCTGGCCTGCGCCCGGTAATCGTGTTGAGTCACGACGTCTTCAATGACAGGTCCGGGACGGTCATCGCGATTGCCGTGACGAGCCAGGAGCCACGGGCGAGCTTTCCGCTTACGCTCGAGATTACCAGCACCAAACTCCCCAAACGTTCGTGGGCGAAGATGAGTCAGATTCGAACGCTCTCCGTAACACGACTGGGCAGGAAACTCGGCCGTGTCTCCGCGGAGGAGATCGACCGAATCGTCGAAGGCTTGAACGAAATCGTCGGCGGGTAGGGCGAGCCGGCACGGCCGGCAGCGTTGGTTGCCCAAGGCTCGGCCACCATCTTCGTCAGATCTTTTCTGCCGCGCAGGCTCCTGGTCCTGCCTATGCCCTCGGGATTCCCCGTAAGATCACAGCTCCTTGCGCGAACAGCTCCACGCCATCTACCTCCGCGCCCTCGACGCCTGCGCGCCTGAGCGGCTAGTCCGCGACGTCCTCACGCCCGACATGCCGCGCAACGTCGTGGCCATCGGCAAGTGCGCGGGAGCGTTGCGCGACGGGTTGGACGACGACGTCAACGCCTTTGTAGCCATCCCCGCCGGCTATCGAAAGCCGGCCAAGCGGGCCGTCGTCGTGGAAGGCGGCCATCCCGACATGACGGCGGCGAGCTTCGAAGCCGGCAGACAACTGCTTGCATTCGTCGATGCGCATGAAGACGTCCTCTTTCTCATCTCCGGCGGCGGTTCCGCATGCATCGAGCAGCCGCTCGCGCCGTGGTTCGGCGAAGACGATCTCATCGACGTTAACGCCAGGCTGGTCGCGTCAGGATTGCCGATCGGGGAGATGAACTGCGTCCGCAAACATCTCTCCGCGATCAAGGGGGGGCGGCTGGCCGCGCGCGTGAAGCGCAGCGTGACGCTCGTCTACTCCGACGTTTCGACCGGAGCGTTCGCGGACGTCGCATCCGGGCCGACGCTTCCCGATACGACGACGAAGAAGCATGCCATCGACCTCCTCACCGCGATCGGAGGATGTGACCAGATCGTTGCCCGACTGCGCGATGACCGCTGTCCTGAAACCGTTACGCATCTCGATGACTGGCGCGCTGCACTCATCGCTGATAACGCCACCCTGGTCGCCGCGGCTGCGTCGGCCGCCCGGTCGCTCGGACTCGCGCCTGTGATCATGGAGCGTCAAATCGAGTGCGGCGTCGAGGAGGCTGCGCGAGACCTCCTGAATCGCGCGCAGAGGCTGCACGAGGGCGAAGTGCTGATCGCAGGAGGCGAGCCGACCGTGGTCCGGAGCGGCGACGGAAAGGGAGGACGCTGTATCGAGCTCGCTGTGCGAATGGCGCTCGAAGAAAAACGTAGGTCGGACTCTCCAGTCCGACCGGGCGGGCGGGGGGCGTTTCGGCAGCGCGGGTCGGACTGGAGAGTCCGACCTACGTTTGACGCCCTCTTCGGAACCTCCGACGGCCTTGACGGCAACAGCGGCGTCGCGGCGGTAGCGATTTCACTACCAGCGTCGATCGACGAAGCCTTCGCCGCAGGCGAGCTGGAACGGTCGAACAGCCTCGCCGTCGCCGAGCTCATCGGGCAGACGATTATCATTCCCCCGGCCGGTAACAACCTCCGTGACCTCTATCTTTTGGCTCGCAGTTAGCAGGAACCTGTCGGCCTCGACGAAATGACGATCCAACCGCCAGCCGAGGAGCACCCTCACCGCTCCGCGCGAGAGAGGCAGCGGAGAGGCCCGATGTGGGGCTGCCTGAAGTGGATGGGGTGTTCCACCATCGCCTTCTTCGTCCTGCTGGCGCTGATCGTCGGCGGCGGTTGGTGGTACCTCGGGTCGTCGAGCTTCGCAGGGCTGGTACGGCTGCGGATCGAGAAGACTCTCGAGGCGCGTCTCGGCCGCAATGTCGACGTCGGATCGGTTCAGATCGAAGGCGGCCGCCAGAGTCGCATCATCATCAACGGTCTGCGCATTGCCAACTCGCCGGGCGCGGTCCATCCCTACTTCGCCACCTCCAAACAGATCATCGTCACCGG
>DATLWH010000079.1:0-6114 GCA_035576505.1 Thermoanaerobaculia bacterium
TACGCCGTGACGATTACGGCCTCGATGTTCTGAAGGACGTCCTGGTGCGTCTCGGTCACATCCACGTTGTGATGGTAGCCGAGTTGGATGCGACAGGGGACCCAGGTGTCAGGTCAGGGCTGAATCGCCACATCGCTCCGAACGCGCACGAAGTGGCGACTGTACGCCTCCTCCAGTGCCGGCTCACCGAACTTGGTGAAACGGAGGCGGGTCTTTGGCCCCTTTCCGTGGCGGCAGTACACGGTGATGGAAGGACTCAGGTCGAGATCGTGAACGTGCAGCCGCAGGATGCGCAGGATCCGACTTGCCTCGGCGAGGTTACACCGAATGACCTTTTCCAGATACGGCACCCGGCCTCGCCGCCAATCGTTCACCGACTCGAGCGTGAGCAGCGTCATGTCGACGAATACCTCGATCGGTGCGACGACATCTCCGCGCGAGAGCAAGACTTCGACTGCGCGCACGATCCGGATGTAGTACTTGTCCTTCTTGTAGTTGTCGAGTGTTATCTTCTTCATACGCGCATGAATGTGAGGTTGTCGTCGAAGTTCAGGCTCTGAATTTGCGCAGAACGAGCACGACACTGCTGGCAACGACGACGCTCAGGGCAACCCACCCGGCAAACGAAAGCCACGGCGATTCGTGAAAGAGCTCGAGTGGATCGCGGACCGAGGGATAGCCGCCGAAACGCCTGGCGTAGATTCGGGCGAGCATGTTGCCGAAGCCGTCCGACCGCCAGCGCACGCCGTCCAGCCATGAAGAGTGTTTATTGACGTTGTACGCGGTGCCGGGCGGCAACTCCTTGAGGGAACTCGCCGCCGATTCGATCCTTCGGTTCGGGTAGCAGATCGAAACCATATAGCCATCGCGAATCTCGTCAGAGTGCATGATGAATAAGAGATACTCTCGTCCCACTTCGAGTTGCGCCTCGCACACGCAGCAGCCCATGTGCGTGAGCTCGATGGTTTGTGGAGCCGGCCTGGTGAAGCTTCGGGTGACGGCGACTTCAACGATGGACACCGGCCACATCAGCGGTACGCGAACGTCCGCCGGTTCCCGCAGCCGAGCACGCGTGACCACGGCCGGATGAACTCCGCGCACGACGCCGGTAACCACGTACGCGGCCGCTGAAGAGGCTTCGGTCACCGTGAGTTTGCGCCCGCACGAACAGGCCCACGCTTCGTCAAGGGCGGCGAATGAAAGGATCAGAGCTACGAGCAGTCTCAAGGACGAGGGCATCCGATGCGCCTGACAGGCCGGTTCGGCGCGATCGGCCAGCGCTACGAAATGGTAACGCGTTCAAGGCCTATGCGCCCGCCTGGTGTGCCGCCACCACGAGCGCGACAATGTTTGCGATGGTGTGCGCGACTCCCAGCGGCCAGAGGTTTTTCCAGCGCCAGTAGACAGCGCCGAAGAGCAGCCCGAGGGGGAGGATGGAGATGCAGGCGATCGGCCCCTGATAGAGGTGGTAAAGGAATCGGAGCAACGTGCTGGCGGTGATGCTCAGCGCGGGTCCGTGTTCCGACAGCGCTGTCACCACGTAGCCTGAGACCGTCACCTCCTCGAACACGGAGTTGACGACGATGAACACGAGCAGCAACGCGGCCGGTGCGCTCGGAATCATGCGCATGGTTGCGAGACGACTTGCCGGCGGATAGGCCAGGACCAGAGCGATGCCCGTGACCAGATACAGGAGGAAGTAGGCGACGACGAGGGGTACGCCGGCGAGAACGCCGCGCCACGAGATGCGCTTGCTCAGCCGCGAGAGCCGCCACCCTCGTATGTGGAGGATCCATCCCGTCACCGCGAGGATCGCGATCTCCGTGGCGATGCCACGCATCACGCGGAACGTGGAAAGCTCGAATGTGTGAATGTGGCGAAGAAGCACCGTCAGCGACGAGCCGATGAAGTATCCGAAGCAAAGCGTGATGATCAGAAAGAACTCGGCGCGGGAGCTGAGGTTCCTGATTCGCTCTCTCATGTTTGTACGGTAAGAGCTGATGGTAGCGCGAATGGTCGGGGGGGAGCCCGCGCGGGAGACTGCTAACAGACCAGGAGGCTCGCGTCGAGGACGCGCCATACGGAACCCTCACGGCCAACCCAGAGTTTGTATCCGGTGCCGCAGGCAAGCAGGATCACGCCTGGCTTTCGTTTGGGAATTGGCCCGAGAACACCGGCGATGTGGGCCGAATCGCTCCGCATGTCGATCTCGTCGATGCGAAACTCGCCAGCGGCGAGACTGTTTTCGCTGTCGGGGTGCGGCGCGACGGCGATCAACGTCGTTTTCCCTAGAACCGCCCATTGCGCGTCGCCGATACTGCTTCCTCGTACGAGCTTCACAGGCTTCCCATCGTGTTGCACGTACTTCAATACAGCGGAGACGGCAGCGACCAGGTCACGGTCGTGCTGACGGGAAGCGGTGTTCGTGGCGCAACCGTTCGTGGCCACTACCGCGACGGCAAGAGCGAGCAGCAGGAAAGTTTTGACCATCGGCATTGCGGTCACCTTCATGTTCCGACCCCCGACCCCCTACTTCCGACCCCCATCAACATCTTACGGCCAATCGATCACAACATCCGGCAGGCGCGTTCTCCCCCCCTTGCCGTCGATGATCTCCACCTGGACGTCGGTCAGCCGCGGTACGCCTGGCGGGCGTTTCTGGGGGAAGGTGATCGTGAAGCCGGCGTTGTGGACGCGGGGATACCAGGGGAACTTCATCTGCACGTCAATGCGGCTGGCGGGCGTGGTGTGAAAGCGGAACATTCCGTTGTGCAGCAGTACATCGACGACGGCGATGCCGTTCGGCGCGAGTGCCCAGCCGCTGACGGTGAGCGGAGCGCTGATCGTTTCCCCGCTATGCGGTTTGTCGACCACGCCGAAGGGACGTCCCATGTAAGTTGCCTCCCCTCGGAGGGCGCGCTGCAGCTCGGCGTCGTCGGTGAACCTGGCGGCGTCCTGCGCCTCGGGCGGCCGGAGATCGTGCCAGCCGGGGATGTTCTGTGTCACCGCGAAAAGGTAGTCCCCGCCGCCGCGATGATCGAAGCGGCGGATGAACCCGAGGCGTCCGGCGGCCATCTCTCGCGTCAGCCATGCGTGCGTCGGCTCGTACGCACCGCGCAGCCAGTCGTCATGGACGAGGATGAAGTGGCAGTCATTGCTGGCCAGCAGCGGGAGCAGAGCTTCGGGAATGTCCTTCTGCTGCGCCATCTCCCGGATCCTGGCGTGTAGGGGCGGCTCGAAGCCGGAGGTCCCATTCATCAGCGGTTTGTGATGGATGGTGGCCCCGAGTTGATAGAGAAACTGTGCGATCCCTTCAGAGACCGGGAGCTCCAGCGTGCCGCCGGAGATCTTGGCGTCGCGCATCCAGACGTAGGCGGGGTCGGCCACGTCGAGGGCATGCTCCCAGCGGAAGACGGGCAGGACGTCGTGGATGGAGAGGGCGATGAGCAGCGCGGCCACTCCCCAGCGGCCGATCATCGTTCGCCGCGTGTTGATCCATACCACCGCCCCGCACGCGCTGGCGCCGGCCAGACCGGCATAGGCGACCGTGGCCCAGCGCGCCGGTACGCGGATGCTGCGAAACATCGGGAAGTGGTCGTAGAGAAAGGTATGGACAACCGCGTTAAGGCCGAGCGAACCGACCACACCGAGGATGACCCAGAGCAACATCACCCAGATCTCGATCGGCATCCGCGCGCGGGCCGCGGCGGTACGGAGTGATTGCAGTGTTTCACCGGACAGCCCTTTCGGCAGTTGCAGCGACAGGCGGGCGAAGATGGCCACGATCAGGAACACGAACGGCAGATCGGAGGATCGGACGCTGACGATGGTGTGGCCGAAGAATCTCCATCGATAAAGCGCCGCCGCCGCGCCGAGGTACGTCCCGATGGCCATGACCACGATGAAGGCGTCGAGCAGATGAAGGAGCCATCGAGGGACAGGGCGGGCATCCAGGGCCACCGGCAACTTGCGTCGATCCATCAGTAGAGCGCTCGCCGTGAGGAAGAGCATCATCAGGCCGGGAAAGAGGATTTTTTCTCCGCGCACGTTGGCGGGATCGGCTACGTCGCCGTACGCGCGACTCTTTCCACCCGCGGAAAGCCAATCAGTCCAGATCGCCGAGCCTTCCATGACCGCGCTCCGGTCACGGACCATCCCATACAGATCGGATACGCGCTTATACGGCAACAGGACGGGCACCATCAGCGCCGCTGCCAGAATCGTCGCTGCCGCGGCGCCGATCAACGTGCGCCACTTGAAGCGCGTGGAGAGGAGGCCGAGGAGCGCAATCGAGAGCACCAGCGCCGCCGTACCGAAGAGAAAGTGATGAATGTTCGTCAAGCCGTTCATCAGTACGCAGAAGCTGTAGAGGATGGCGTTGCGTATGGTCGGCCGGCGCCAGTAATACAGCAGCGCCGCCAGCATCATCGGCATCCATCCGCCCCAGACGAACTGCAGAAGGGCAAAATGGTCTGTCTGGAAGTTCGAGAAGGAGTAGAGGATCCCGGCGACGAAGCCGGACGCGGTCGATCGTGTCAGCGTGCGTCCGAGAACGAAAGCGCCGTAACCGGAGAAGGCGAAGCCGAGGAGGAAGGCGATGTTGTAGACGGCGAGCGGCGTGAGCCCAAGCAGGTAGAACGGCAGAGCGATGATGGCGATGCCGAAGAGGTTCTCGCTGTACGCCAGCGGGTACTTGCTCGGATAGAAGATGTTGGCGTCGTAGATGTGCGACGGCGCGTTGGTGATGCTGTAGAGATCCCAGTCCAGGATCCAGGTGTTGAGCAGAGGATCGCCAAGGTATGCCGTCGCGGTGTTCAGCCGCAGGGCCACCGGCCAGGTCAGAGCGATGGTGAAGAGCAGGAAGAAGCCGAAGGCTCCGGCCTCGCGCAACAGGCGGATCCCGAGGGGATGGGCATCATCCGCGCGATAACCGAATGGCTCCGAACTCATCGCGGCGAGGGTAGCAGGGTTGCAATTGGATCGCTGGTGTCCTCGGCGCCGGGCCAGTCGGCGAGACGCCAGCGCTTCGGCGCGCGCTTTTGATATCTTCCGCGCATGATCAATAAAGTCGTGGCCTCGGCTGACGATGCGCTCCGCGACGTGGCTGACGGCGCGACGCTCGTCGTCGGTGGCTTTGGCCTCTGCGGTATCCCCGAGAATCTGATTCAGGCGCTCGTCAAACGCGGTGTGAAGGGTCTGACCTGCGTTTCGAATAATGCCGGCGTCGACGACTGGGGCCTCGGGCTGCTGCTGCAGACGAAGCAGATTCGCAAGATGGTGTCGTCGTACGTCGGAGAGAACGCCGAGTTCGAGCGCCAGTACCTGGCCGGTGAGCTGGAGGTGGAGTTCGTCCCGCAGGGAACGCTCGCCGAAAGGATGCGCGCCGGCGGCGCCGGCATCCCGGCCTTCTTCACACCGGCCGGCTACGGGACGATCGTCGCCGACGGAAAAGAGACGCGCGAATTCGACGGCAGGATGTATGTGATGGAGCGCGGCATCGTCGGCGACTTTTCGCTTGTCGCCGCGCAGAAAGCCGACCGCTTTGGCAACCTGCAGTACCGAAAGACGGCGCGGAACTTCAATCCGATGGCAGCGACGGCCGGCAGGGTCTGTGTGGCGGAAGTTGAGGAACTGGTCGAACCCGGAGACCTCGATCCTGACTGCGTCCACACCCCCGGCATCTTCGTGCATCGGGTCGTCGTCGCGAAGCGTGTGAAGCGGATCGAGCAACGAACTGTCCGGAAGGGATAAACCCATGCCCCTCACCAGAGATCAAATCGTAAAGCGCGCGGCCAGTGAGTTGCGCGACGGGTTCTACGTCAACCTCGGCATCGGGATGCCCACGCTCGTTGCCAACAACATCCCCGCGGGAATGGAGGTCATTCTGCAGTCGGAGAATGGCATTCTGGGGCTTGGGCCGTTTCCGTCCGATGATGATGTCGACGCCGATCTCATCAACGCCGGCAAGCAGACCGTCACCGTGCTCCCGGGCGCATCGTTCTTCTCCAGCGCCGATTCGTTCGGCATGATCCGAGGAGGGAAAGTCGATCTGTCGATCCTCGGGGCGATGCAGGTCTCGGCCCAGGGAGACATCGCCAACTGGATGGTGCCGGG
>DATLWH010000080.1:0-2868 GCA_035576505.1 Thermoanaerobaculia bacterium
CTAATCTACTAATCCACTAATCCACTGCAACCTAATGCTTCTTCTTCTTCTTCGCCTTCCTGCGGAATGACTTCGGGTCGCGGATGCTCTCCTCGTACGGACCGACGCTCACGGAGTCGGCGCGGGCGATGGAGATGAACGTCTCCTGGCTGCGGAGCGGGCGCTGCTCGCCAGGCGTGCGGCGGGCGTAGACACCGTCGGCACCGAGGGTCCAGGCCTTGACGTTGTCGCCGAGGGAAATCGGCAGGATCTGCTCGCTGATGCGCTTGGCCACCGCGGCATCGAGGACCGGGAACGTCGTCTCGATCCGGCGCAGGAAATTGCGCGGCATCCAGTCACCGCTCGAGATCCACACCTGCTGCGCGCCGCCATTGGCAAATTGGAAGATGCGCGAATGCTCGAGAAAACGGTCGATGACCGATACGACACGGATGTTCTGACTGAAACCGGGCATCCCCGGCACGAGGCAACAGATCCCTCGTACGAGGAGGTCGATCCTCACCCCGGCCCGGCTGGCCCGATAGAGCGCCTCGATCACGCCCGGATCCACCAGCGCGTTCATCTTGGCGATGATCGAGGCCGGCCTGCCTTCCTTGGCGTTCTCGGTCTCGCGGTCGATCATGCGGATCGTCCAGCGCAGATAGTCCATGGGCGAGACGACGAACCTGCGCCACTTGAGCGACGATCCCTTCGCCTCGACCAGCTCCTGCACTCCCGCCACGCTGAAACCGGTCAGCAGATTCATGAGCTGAGCGGCGTCGACCCCGAAGTCAGGATCGCACGTGAAGAGGTCGACGTCGGTGTAGAGACGGCCTGTAACGGCGTTGTAGTTCCCGGTCGAGAGATGGACGTAGCGCCGCAGCTCCCCCCCTTCGCGCCGGACGATGAGGCAGACCTTGCAATGGGTCTTGTACCCGACGATGCCGTAGACCACCTGCACGCCCGCCTCCTCGAGGGTTTTCGCCCAGGTGATGTTCTTCCTCTCGTCGAAGCGGGCCTGCAGTTCCACGACCGCGGTGACCTGCTTGCCCGCTCTGGCGGCGGCGGAGAGTGCGGCGATGATCGGCGAGCCGGGGTCGGTGCGATAGAGCGTCTGTTTGATGGCAACGACGCCCGGATCCTCGGCGGCCGACTGAACGAACTCGATGACGGTCGTGAAGGAGTCGTACGGGCGGTGCAGCAGCAGGTCGCCCCGGCGAATGATGGCGAAGATGTCGTCGGTCGTAGCCAGTGCCACCGGCATGCGCGGGTTGAACGTCGCTTCTTTCAGCTCCGTTTTCGCGATCTGCGTGGAGAGCTGTTGCAGATCGCCGAGCTTGAGCGGGCCGGGGACGAAGAAGATGTCGTCGGGCGATGAATCGGTGGCACCTGCCAGCAGAGCCAGCAGGGGATCGTCGGCGCCTTGCTCGATCTCGAGCCAGACCACCTCACGCCGCTCGCGGCGCCGCAACTCGCTCTCGATGCTCTTGAGGAGGTCCTGCATGTCCTCTTCCTTGATATCGAGATCGGAGTTGCGGATGACGCGGAAGGTGGCCACGCGGCTGACCTTGAGGCCGGGAAAGAAGCGGTGCACGTGCGAGGCGATGACGTCTTCGATCAGCACGAAGCGCGTGCGCTCCGGCATCGGCACGAGGCGCTGGACGGTCTCCGGGATCTTGACGATGGCCACGTGCTTCTCGCCGCGCTCCGACTCGAGCTCCAGGGCCAGGTTGAGCGAGAGGTTGGCGATGAACGGAAAGGGATGGGCCGGGTCGATTGCCAGCGGCGTCAGGATCGGCTCGAGGTCGCGGCAGAAGTACTCCTCGACGAAATTGCGCTCCTTCTTGCCGAGGTCCGCCACCCGTTCGATGCGGATCCCTTCCTTGCGCAGGGCCGGGATCAGCTCGTCGGCCAGGCACCGGTAGATCTCGCGCAACAGCGCGCGCGCTCCCTCGCGCACAGCCTGCAACCGTTTGAGACCGTTGCCGAACGGATCGGCGGGGACGTTGGCGGCGATGAGGTCGCGGATCTCACCGATCCGGATCATGAAGAACTCATCGATGTTGTGCGCGCAGATGCCGAGGAACTTCACCCGTTCGAGAAGAGGTACGGATGGGTTCCGCGCTTCCGCAAGCACCCGCTCGTTGAACGACAGCGCGCCCAACTCGCGGTCGAAGAGCGGCACGGTCGGACCCGGACCCGGCACCGGGGCGGTCGACTCGGGGATCGCGGCTACTTCTGCGGGCGTCTCGGCTACGGAGGACATCGGGCCGGTAATGGTATGACTGTGTGTGCGATGCCGTGTGAGTTTTCGATATGTGAGGCGCCGTTGGCACGCCATGGGGGGGTGGGGAATGGGGGGTGGGGAGTGGGAGTACGGTTCAAATCTGTTGGTTACGTTAACCGTTCTCCCACACCCCACTCCCCACCCCCCACTCCCCGCCTTCCTCTCGGAAAGCGATACGATTGTCCCCTGCCCTGCCCGGTTGGCATCATCTCTGAAGAGCACAGCAGTATCCCGATGAGGTAGCCGCCATGTTTGACGATGTCCTGATCGAATCCGCTGGCAAGGATAAGAAGAAAGGTGGTTGGTTGACGGCGTTGATTTCCGTCTTCCTGCATATCGTCATCATCGGCGCGGTCGTGGCCGCTGGGCTGTACGTCAAGAAGAATCCGGAAATCATCACGAAGCCGATCCAGGCGTTCGTGGTCTCGGCGCCGGCACCGCCGCCTCCTCCCCCTCCCCCGCCGCCCGCGGCATCGCATGCCTCGACCCCACATGTGGAGCACGTGACGCCGCAGACACCGCACACGTTCCACCAGCCGACGCAGACGCCGCGGGAGGTGCCACAGGTCGACAACGCACCCACCGACACGACCGGCGGCCAG
>DATLWH010000081.1:0-4526 GCA_035576505.1 Thermoanaerobaculia bacterium
CGAGAGCGTGTTAACTGCCTCCGAGAGCGTGTTAACTGCCTCTGAGAGCGTGTTAACTGCCTCCGAGAGCGTGTTAACTGCCTCTGAGAGCGTGTTAACTGCCTCCGAGAGCGTGTTAACTGCCTCCGGGAGCGTGTTAACTGCCTCCGGGAGCGTGTTAACTGCCTTTTGAGGCAGTTATACTGCCTTGCCGAGTCTGCGAACTCACCATTTCTGGTGACTCTGCAGACCACGGCGTCTGTTCCATCATGCTCCGACCCTCCCTCATGAGGCGCCGAGCGTACCCATGGGTGCTTCTTCCGAGGCTCATGACCCTTTCTATTCGAAACCCGATTCGACCCTCACGCACGACGCAGCGCCTGGCCGGTCACGAGACCGCCGGCCACTGCGCAGATCGATCAATAACCAATTTCTTTGAGTGCGAGATCCGGGGGAATGTTGTCGCCCGTCGACGAGGCCTTCACCAGACCCAGCGACTTCATGACCCGCACCGTCATGAACCCGAAATCAAATTCGGATGGATCGTGACTCAAGCGCAGAAAGTGCGGATAGTGGTGATGGTTGTTCTGAAGGCAGGCGCTGAAGGTCGCCATCACCGGCAGCCAGTCGCCGATATTCATCGCATTGTCATTCACGTCATCGTAGCGACGGGTGCCGAAGCGCCGATCGTGCGTCCAATAATTCTGGATCAGATTTACCCAGAGCGCGAAAACGCGCAGGCCGGCCCAGAGCACGAGGGCGTATTTCCAGTCCCTGAAAACCAGCCAGATGACGCCGTAGCTGGCGAATTGCGAGAACACGGCATAGACGGGGTTTGAAACCATGCGGAACGGCGCCGACTTGAGAATATCGTCCCTAGCGTAGTCGCCCTGGCAGGGATACGGAAAAAGACAGAGGTACATCGTCTTCCAGAAACCGTCGGCGTCCAGCTTGTTCGGGTCGCCGGCATGATCGGCGAACTTGTGGTGATGGCGATGGCGGTCCACCCAGGTGATTGGATTCACATAGATGCCGACGGTGTTGCTGACGAGCGTCACCGTCTTTATGAACCATGGCTTGTAGTCGAGCGCGCCGTGTGTGATTCCCATATGGATGATGTCCGACAAGTAGAGGCCGCTCAAAAACCAGACCGCCGTGAAGTACAACAGCCCGAGGGCCGTGCCGAGCCAGGGGCCGAGCGCCGGCGGCGCGAAGTACGCCGAAGCCGCTGCATGCAGAAGGATGATTGCGTAACCGATCAGCGTGTGTGTCTTCATGATGATCGTGCCACCCGCTTGAACGGGGAGAAGAGCTGGGCGAAAAAGCCGGGTGGGACGGTGTCGTCGAGCAGGCCGTAGCGCTGCGGCCAGGCGTCTTTCGGGAGATGGTGGGTTCCGAACAGGCGATCGAGGATGGGGAAATGGATGGCGAAGTTGACGTCCACCGCATCCTTGTCCGCGGCGTGATGCCAGTGGTGATAGCGCACCGTCACGAGGAATCGCTCCAGCCAGTGCGCATCCGGGCGGAAATCAGTGTGGCAGAAAGTGGCATGGAAGGAGACGAACACGAGGTAGCCCGCAAGCACGCTCTGCGGGAAGCCGCAGACCATCATCGGAATCATGACCAGGCCGCGCGTGATGACGATGTCGATGAAGTGCGAACGGGAGCCGGCGATCCAGTCGAGGGTCTTGATCGAGTGATGGATCGAGTGGAAGCGCCAGAGGAAGGGGACCTTGTGGAACATCCGGTGTACGAAATATTGCCCAAGGTCCGCGATGAAGATCGCCGCGAGTAGCTGCACGAGGTAAGGCCAGCTCTGGACAATCGCCTGAAGCGGCGGAATTGCCAGCCATTTGGTGAGCAGAAGGGCGGGCATCACCATGAGGAAGGTGAGCAACTGCGCGGGCAGATGGGTGGCCACGAAATAAAAGGCGTCGGTGGTCCACTCCGGCCGGAAAGTCTTCTGCCCGGGATGTAGCGGCCAGAACCGTTCCACTGGGACGAAGACGATGGTCATCACGAGCAGGTCGAGCAGAAACCAGTCGAGGCCGATGCCGTAGTGCGACCCGACCTCGTTTGGCAGCGGCGTGCTACCGCCGCCCAGTAGCGCCGCCACAGCCGCGAGGAGCCCGCCGGTCAGCGCCAGAACCTTGCGCTGCCGCAGGATCGCGGAAATGGCGGCGAGCACAAAGGCTGCTGCGATCGTCCCCTGGATGAGCAGGCGGATCACCACCATGGGGTAGTGCGATCGGGCTTCGGGCAGAGTCAGCAGGGCGGGAAAATGCAGGCACAGTGCGCCTCCCAGTCCGAGCAAGCCGAAGAAAACGCTGAGGACGCCGCTGACCCAGCCGCTCCGGATATGGGTCGGCTCCGAATCCCCGAATACCTTCTCGAAGAACGCGTCCGACATGGCTCCTCTCTTTCTCGATCAGAGTGTTGGTCGCCGGCTCACAGGCTTGGAGCCGCACGCAAAATGGTACCGCACTTGGGACGCAGCAAGAGGAGCGCATCGTCAAACCTGGTTCGAGTCATCAGTGCTGAATACGCGGTCCCAGGAAGGCGCCAACCTTCTGCCGCGCGGAAGGTGATGAAGGCTTCCGAGTACTTGACGAAGATCGTTTTGCGGAGAGGCGCGTGTCCGAAGGATTTGGCTCCGAATCAGGACCACTACGTCAAGCTGCTTCATCGTCATACAAGTGGGTCCGTGAAGGCTGAACGCGAGTGACGCACGACTTTCGTTGAGACGGACCTTCCTAGGCGGCACTTGCTCACGAGTGTGTCTTCAGCCATCGCGCGATCGTGTAGGAGAAGTCGGCGAAGGTTAGCTGCGCGAGGTCGAGTCTCAGTTCGGAGCAGATCGCCGGCAGATCGGTTCGGAACTTCTCGTAGCGGTTGTAGATCGCCGTTCCGCCCGGGATATCGGTTCTACCAGTCTCGGTCCGCAGCCAGTCGCGAACACGCGTAACTGCAACTTTCGCGCTGTTGCCGTGCCGGTGGACGTCCTGGCCGCTGAGGTCGGATACGAACTTCTGGAATCGGTACTGCTCGGAGTCGAAGATCAGGAGCGACTTGTCCGCGCAGTCCGGACTGAATGCCTTGCAGCCGAGGTCGATCCCAAGTTCGAGAGGCATGTTGAATCGCGGAAGGGCGTTCGTTGTGTCGAGTGCCGTTCGGGATAGGTCGTGGATCGAATAACGGGAAGCCGAGATCAGCTCGACGATCTTTTGCAGCCGCACCTGGCTCGAGTCGAGACGCTCACGGGCGCATTTCGGCCGGAGGCCGGCGTCGTTGATGGTGAAGACGATCGACTCGAACAGCGGCGCGTAGTCGTCATCGAAGGGGCAGTTGATGAATACGTTCTGCTCGTATTCTTCCTGACGCATCAAGACGGCCGCTATTTCCTACGCGAGGTCACCCGTTCGATCGCGCGATCGATCTTCTCGTTACCGATCGTGCTCGGTTCCGTGGGGAAGAGAATCTCCCGGCGGAGGCTCTTGGGTCGCAAGGCGGCGGCCTTGTCGCTGAATCGGCTGGTTGCCGCCACGCCTTTGCCAGCCCGCCGGTTCTCACGCATGGCGCCGCCGCGATGCACGCTGCCGGTGGCCTGATTCTTCGCCATCTGTCTCATCTCCTCTTTGTGTCGTACAACGAAACGCCAAATGACCAATGGAGATTCTAGCCCGTCAGACGACGAGGGCGGTAACGTTTCCGCCGCGCGGACTTTTAATCCTCGCTCGTCACCTTTGGCGGCGGGGTCAACTCGTCCTCATCCGTATTCGTCACCAGCGCCCGGTCGTGGAAGGCGCAGACGATTTCGCAGACGCGTTTGGGGTCGTCGACGAGGTGGAGGCTGTCGACGTCTTCCTTCGTGATGTTGTTCGCGCCGAGGACTGTTTTGCGCAGCCAGTCGATGAGGCCGCCCCAGTAGTCGCTGCCGTAGAGGATCACGGGGAAGTTGGTGATCTTCTTGGTCTGGATCAGCGTCAGGGCGCCCATCAGCTCGTCGAGCGTGCCGAAGCCGCCGGGGAAGGTGATGAAGCCTTCCGAGTACTTGATGAACATGGTCTTGCGGACGAAGAAGTAGCGGAAGGTCATGGCCTTGTCGACGTACTGGTTGACCCTCTGCTCGAACGGCAGCTCGATGTTGCAGCCGATGGAAAGGGCCTTGGCCTGGCGCGCCCCTTTGTTGGCCGCTTCCATGATGCCTGGGCCGCCTCCGGTGATGACGGCGAAGCCTGCCTTGCCGAGCAGTTCGGCGGTCTTGACCGCGGCGCCGTAATAGTCGTTGGCGAGCTCGGTGCGCGCCGAGCCGAAGATGGAGACGGCCGGATAGACCTCGGCGAGGTGATCGAAGCCGGCTACGAATTCGCTGGTGATCCGCAGCACGCGCCACGATTCGCTCTGGAGCAGCTCCTGGCGGCTGGGACGGTCGAGCAGCTTGCGGTCTTCGAGTGACTCGCGCGGCTTGGGCGGTATGTGGATCTCGTGCGTCGGCGGTTGATCAACGTCCATGTGGGGACATTATGGGGTGGGAGTGGGGGAGTGGG